>JBMOPR010000833.1:0-5343 GCA_049323075.1 Pseudomonadota bacterium | reverse complement strand
ATCACCGGGCTGTGCACCTTGAGGGTCTGGCTCTGGGCGAACGCATGGATGGCATCGATGTCGCCAGCGCGGTAGAGATCCTTCATGCGCGTCAGGTTACGGTCGAAATCCGCCTGCTGCTGCAGGCTCAGATGCAGGAATTCAATCTGTTCCTGCAACGTGAGACGATCGAACAGATCCAGCTGCTCATCGATGGTTTCCAGCGCGTGCACCGGTTTACCTGCATTCTGGAAACGGTATTGCAGGCTCACATCCAGCACCGGTTCCAGCGAGGGCACTGGAAAATTGAGCATCAAGCCCACCGCCCAGGGTTTCAGGCGCTGCAGGCTGGCGGGTGCCATGCCTCGCTGTTTCATCACAGCACTGATCTGGCCATACAGGTCACTGCCCACCAGCTGGCGCAAAGTGGATTCCTGCAGCGTTGTACGATCAGCAATGACCTGCTGGGATTGCGCGCCCTGCTTCACTTCCAGCAGCAACACATCCGCCTGGCTGACAACCCGGTCCACATGGGCCGGCAGTTTCACGATATCCCGGTCCGCCACATGGATGGTGCCAAAAATATGATTCTGCTTCCCTTCCTTTTCGATCTGCCACAGCAGGCTGGCGGATGCGAGCGGCGCCAGCAACAGCGCATACAGGCAGGCCAACCACGTCAGCGTCGATCGAGTGAAGTGCACGATGTTCATAAGCCACAACACTCCGGGGAACAAACAGCCTGTTCATTCCCACTGTACTTTTTCCGATGATTCGTACCAGCTCTCGATGCGATCCTCGTAACGGGATTCCAGTACATTGCGTTTGATTTTCAGCGTGGGGGTCATGATGCCATTTTCAATCGTCCAGTCTCCCCGGGTCACCACGATGGTCTTGATTTTCTCATGCGGGTCCAGCTTTGCATTCACTTTCTGGTACAGCTCCAGCAGATCGGCGTGAATGGCGTCGCGGCTGGCACCGGCACGCAACGCATTGCGATCGCTTTCCGACAGCGACACCAGCGCCATTGGCTGGGGCATGGCGTTGCCCACCACGCAGCACTGCTCCACATGGGAATCCGCCAGCAGCTTCGCCTCAATGGGAAACGGCGCCACATACTTGCCCTTGCTGGTCTTGAAGATTTCCTTGATACGCCCGGTGATGCGCAGGCTGCCGTCCGTCTCGATTGCACCCACATCCCCCGTGCGCAGGAAACCATCGGCATCCAGGGCTTCCGCCGTCTTTTCCGGCTCCTTGTAATAACCCACCATGGTAGTAGGCGCGCGCACCAGCACTTCGCCGCCGTCGCCCAGCTTCACATCCACCGACGGATTGGGTTGCCCCACATAGCCGGGGCGGCCGCGCCCCAGACGCGTGGTATGGGAATAGCCGAAATTCTCCGTCATGCCGTAGACCTCGATGATCTCGATGCCCAGCTCCTTGTACCAGGCCAGCAGGCTGTTGGAAATCGGCGCAGCGCCGCTCAGGCAAAGCCGCGCCTGATCCAGTCCGAGGCCGTGCCGGATTTTCTTTTTGATGTACCCGGACAGGCCCGGCACGCGAAACAGCAGACGCAGTTTTTTCTCGGGAAATTTTGCAAACACGCCTGCCTGGAATTTCGACCAGATGCGCGGCACTGCGAAAAACAGCGTAGGCCGCGCCCGTTGCAGATCCTGGGCGAAAGTGTCGAGTGATTCGGCGAAGTGCACATGGGTACCCTGGTAAATCTGCATCATCTCGATGCAGGCCCGTTCCGCCACGTGCGACAGCGGCAGATAGGACAACAGGCGGTCGCGGCTGGCGATTTCATAGATATCCGATCCCAGCGAAGCGCCGGCAGCGATGTTGTTGAACGTGTGCATCACGCCCTTGGGCACGCCGGTGGTGCCCGAGGTGTAAATGATCGTGGCCAGCTCACCGTGGCTGCGCGACGGATTCTCCGTCAACGGCGCATGCTGGGCCACCAGGTCGTCCCAGGTGGGAAAATCCGTGGGCGGGCTGAGGGGATAACTGACGCAGCGGATAGCGCTGTCGACGCCGGATTTCATGCTGTCCCAGCCGTCCAGCTTGCCCACGAACAGGATCTTCGATTCGCTGTGCTGCAGAATCTGGCGCACCGAATCTGCGGTCAGGGTGGGGTACAGTGGCACCGATACGCCTCCGGCCATCCAGATCGCCAGATCCGACAGAATCCACCAGGCGCAATTCTTGGACAGGATGGCAATACGGTCGCCCGGCTTCACGCCAATCGACTTCAGATAGGCCGCCATCGAACGCACCTGACGACCGGCCTCGGCCCAGGTCATGTCCTTGATCACCCCGTTGCCCATGGGCTGGGTGAAACAGATCTTGGCGGGCTGATTTTTTTCCCAGAAGTAAAACCGCTCCAGCGGCAGGGGAATGCCGGTGTTGGCAGCACCGCTCGGACGTGATTTCAAAGGGGCGGTTACCGTCATGTTCACCTCGCATCGTCTCTTGTTTTAGTTGTTATCAGCACGCGCATTCAAAGCGAATATGACGAATGATTTCACCAAACGCAAGGGAGGTAACCTGCGCCCGCGGGACAATCAGCGCGGGTGCTGCAGCCACTGCAGTTGTGCCTGCCCCGCCCCGATGTACGGGCAGGACAGCAGGGCCACCGAACCTGTGCCCATCATCTGTCCCGCCGAAACACTGCCTTCCAGCAGCAGGCCCAGCAGGGAGCCCACCAGGGGCTGGTGGCTGACCATCAGGAGCGGGTCCGCCCGGTACTGCTCGATGGTTTTCAACGCTTCGAAGGGATCGTTGTCGGGCGTGATGCCGTCCACCGTTTCCACCGGCACCATGCCCAGGCCGTCGCACAGGATGCGCGCAGTCTGCTGGGCCCGCAGGTACGGGCTGGCTATCACGCGTACCGGCGGCTGCAGCCGGATATGGTCCAGCATGCGCGCCACCTGCTGCCGGCCCAGATCACTGAGAGGACGCTCCGCGTCGGTTCGCGCATATTGCACGGCATCGCCGTGACGCATGATGTAAAGCTGCATGCAGGCTTGCTCCCTTATGCCTTTGCCTTCTTGAACGAGGCCAGTTTGTCCGGGCCCGGCAGCACAAATTCCACATCGGAATTCTGCTCACCCAGCATCAGTCGCTTGATCACGTCCTTCAGCTGCTTGCCCTCGAAAATGATTTCATGCAATCCGTGCACCAGCGGCATGTAGACTTCCAGCTCAACTGACTGCTTCTTCACCAGACGAATGGTATTGACGCCTTCGGCAGTGCCGCCCAGATTCGCCAGGATATCGTCCAGCGGTTTGCCCTGGCCCAGGCCAAAGCCCACCTGGAAATTGCGGCTCAGCGGCGAGGTGCAGGTAACGAACAGATCGCCCACGCCGGCCAGGCCGAGAAAGGTCATGGGATTGCCACCCAGTCTGGCGGCGAAGCGACTCATTTCCGCCAAGCTGCGGGTGATCAGCATGGCCTTGGTGTTCTCACCCATGCCCAGCGCCGACGCCATGCCGGACGCAATCGCATAAATGTTTTTCAGCGCGCCCGCCAGCTCAACGCCGAACACGTCGTTATTGGCATACACGCGAAAATAATTGCACGACAGCACGTCCTGCACCCGCGTGCGCACATCTTCATGCTCGCTGGCGATGACGGTGCCGGTCAGCACGCGCTGCGCCACTTCCTTCGCCAGGTTGGGGCCACTGAGCACACCGATCTTGCCGCAGGGACTTTCCTGTTCCAGGATCTGGCTCATCATCAGAAAGCCGTCTTCCTCGATGCCCTTGGTGGTGCTCACCAGGATGTGACCGGGGTGCAGAAACGGGCGGGCCTGCTGCAATACAGCACGGAAAGCCTTGCTGGGAATCGCCACGAATATGATGGTGGTGTCCTGCACGGCCTCGCGAAGGTCGGTGGTGGGCAGAATGGAAGGATTGAGTTTTTTGCCCGGCAGGTAGCGGGTATTTTCATGCTGGGTGCGGATGGATTCGACGACATCCTCATCCCGCATCCACAAGGTGACACTGTGCCCATTGTCGGCGACGATATTGGCGATAGCCGTGCCAAAACTTCCGCCCCCCAGTACCGCAATTTTTTCAGACGGTATCGACATACAACTCCCTGGCAGTATTTTCTTGTTGAATCGGGGGACCCGCTGCGCCGTTATTTCAGCCAGCGTTTCAGGCCGAACTCGGTCACCAGAAAATCACGCGTGCCAGCCGGCCCGCTCAGATCCAGCTTGATCGGCCCCTGATTGGATTCCACGATCAGTTGCAGACGCAAAAAAGAATTCACCACCCGTTCGATTTCGATCATTTGCGCCAATGGTTTGATGACCTGGCTTTCGCGACCGAAATTCAGGGTGTAACCCTCGTCATGAACCTGCACCGATTTCAGTGAATCCAGCACCACGGCCAGAATCGGTTCACGCAGTTCCAGTGCTGTTTCCCGGCTCAAAGGATACTTGATCGATATTTCAACCACACGCCCCTCCTGAGATGTCCCCGCTGAATGAACACATTCTAGCAGGTACCCCGCCTGAATAAACGCATTGAAATGACATAAAAAAGGCGCCCTTAAAGCGGCGCCTTTATACCCATTTCACCGGATCAGTGCAGGGTTTCCATCAACAGCGCGTTGATGCGCTTGACGTAAGCGGAAGGGTCTTCCAGCGCACGGCCTTCCGACAGGGCCGCCTGATCAAACACGATCATGGCCAGGTCGCCGAAGCGGTCATCCTGCACTTCGCCATTGAGGCGCTCCATCAGCGGATGAGCGGGATTGATCTCCAGAGTGGGCTTGGTTTCCGGCAGTTTCTGGCCGGCGGCCTCCATAATCTGGCGCATCTGGATGCCCATGTCGTAAGCACCCGCCACCAGACAGGCCGGGGAATCGGTCAACCGGTGCGATACCTTCACGTCGGAGACGCGGGATTCCAGTGCCGTTTTCAGACGCTTCACCAGTTCTTCGGACGATTTCTCCACTTCTTCCTGCTGCTTCTTGTCTTCCTCGGTTTCGATAGAACCCAGATCCAGATCGCCCTTGGCGATGTTGATGAAGGACTTGCCCTTGTAATCGAACAGCTGTCCCATCATCCACTCATCGATGCGATCGTACATCAGCACAACTTCAATGCCCTTCTTGCGGAAGATTTCCAGATGCGGGCTGTTGGCGGCGGCGTTGTAGTTTTCCGCAGTGATGTAGTAGATCTTGTCCTGGCCTTCCTTCATGCGGCCAATGTAGTCGTCCAGCCCCACAGTCTGATCGCTGGTGCCAGACAGGGTGGACGCGAAGCGCAGCAGGCCGAGAATTTTCTCGCGGTTGGCGTAATCTTCCGCCGGACCTTCCTTCAACACCTGGCCGAACTGCTTCCAGAATTCCTTG
>JBMOPR010000832.1:0-5356 GCA_049323075.1 Pseudomonadota bacterium | reverse complement strand
GTACGGCTCTGCCGGCGCATCGCGGAAACGAATCCACGCGTAGAGTTCGGGCGGTCCGATATGGTCAAGCGCATTGGTGTAGGCGCCATCCACAATGCGGATCTCGCGACCCGTCACTTTCATATCGATTGGCACTGACGCATCGGGGCCGGCCACGTTCGGCATCGGCATGGATTCCCGGATTCTGTCTTTCGATGACGAATCCATCAGCACCAGTGCCACCGAACGCATCTGATTGTTCTGTACGGTCTTCACCTCCAGCGTGGAAAAATTGCGTCCCGCCCGCAATACCTCCACCTGCACATCCAGCGGCTCTTCGAAGCTGGCGGCCTTGCTGAAGATCATGGATGCCGACGTGACCCGCTGACCAGGAATGGTCTTCGACGCAGCCACAATGGCCTGGCTGAGCTGATGACCGCCCTCCACCACGCTGCGTCTGCGCCGCTCCTTGAGCTGGGTAATGAAGGTACCGATGGGGGGATTCGGATAAGGCGAACTGACAAAGTGCCGCTCGGCAACCGGTTTTACATCGAGAAGATCAAGCAGGTCATTGGCATCACCCCACACCGGCAGGGTCGTCGCGACAGAATGGCCGGCTTCACCGCTCCAGCTCTGCAGCAATTCCACTTTCATCATTTCGGTGTAGAAAGAAACATAGCCCTTCAAACCCTCTACCTCTGGAAATGGATCGCGGTAGGTCCAGACCACATTCTCCAGGCGCGCATCGCCCAGCTTGAGCGTCCAGTAACTGGCATGCCCCTTGAACGGACAAAAGGTCTGATGCGGACTCGACTCGAAATATTCCCAGTTCACAGCGCCTTCAGGAAAATAGAGTCTGCCGTCATGCTCGGATTCCTGCACGAACAGGCACGCGTCGCTCTGCGCAATAACCTTGCCTTCGTACGACACTCTGCCGCTTGACTGACAGGGCAGCAGATCAACCCGATAACCGGGATAACGATCCCAGGCAGAACGCTTATCTGTCGTGGTGCAAACCTCACAGCTCTCACGGGTGCTGCAACTATTCATTTCTTCCATCAGACACTCACCACTTCCCGCCTTCTTCAACAAAAAACGGGAGACTTTGCTTACGAAAACCGGACGTTCTGACAAACACTAAGCACGATTCTTGGCCTTGACAGCTGTTGCTCCCAGAACCTCCCGGGTCTTGACCGCCAGGAAACCATGCAGCGTGAGTCGCAACACTTCATTGCCAAACCGTTGCGCCATCTGCAAGCGCATCTTCTTGGTTTTGGCATGGGAGCCGACCCAGACCGGCCACAGGAAAAAGCCCGACAGCATCAGCACTGCCAGGGCCTCAATATCGATGTCAGGTTCGCTCACGTCGCTGCTGGCCAAACGTTCGATCGCCTGCAGAAAACGCTTATAAAAAACGTCCTCCTTGGGATCCTCCTTGGACAGCACATCGAAAAGCCAGATCCGGCTGATATCGGGATTCTCCACCGTGTATTCCGCCATCCGCATGGTAAAACCCGCCATGCGCTTGATCACATCGGGCAGGTGTTGCAGATCCGGATCCAGAACGTCGTCCGCGGGCTTGCCATTGCTTTCGGTTTCCTCAAACACCGCTTCCAGCAACTGGTGACTCACCCGCTCCATGGTCGCTTCGATAAGATCTTCCTTGGCCAGAAAATGCTGATAAGCAGTGCCTCGATTGACACCCGCCAAATTCGCGACTCGGGAAACGCTCAACGCTTCTGCACCATCCTGCGCCAGTATGGTTTGGGCGGCATCCAGGATTGCACTGCGGGTTCCTTCCGGGTCTCTTCTACGGCGCTCTCGGGGCTTGGCTTGTGGCATATCGGGGTTCCATCTCATGAGTGTTTTGAACAGTGATGTCGCTTGCAAATTGTAACATGCTGTGAACTGCATTTCATCGAATCGACCCTCGCACGGAACCAGCGACTGCACACCGCTCCCCACCCATTGCCGGGCTTTCCCGCCCACGACGTCCATTTCAAAACCGGGTGCCTTCCATCATCTGCCTGGAATCACGCATGGACCACGGACCCATTCGCAGGCATAATAAACAACATTGTTGTTCTGTATGATAGCAGCAATTTTATCGTTTGCACCAATACGCGGTATTGGGCAGCAAAATTCACCTCAAAAAACTGAAATCAAAGTCGCCATGATCCTGACCCCGACACAACAGGCTATCGCGGACGCGGTACGCAATTTTGCGCAGCATCAGCTGCGCCCTCAAACCCAACGCTTCGAAGCTGCCGGCGGCTACCCACCTGAACTGTTTGTAGAGCTGGCTGGACTGGGCCTGATGGGCATGACCGCACCGGAAGAATTTGGCGGTTCCGGCGCGGATTATGTTTCCTACGCGCTGGCGTTAATGGAAATTGCAGCGGCCGATGGCGCGCTTTCCACTATCCTTTCCATCCAGAACAGCCTGATTGTGTCCGCCCTGCTCAAAGACGGCAGCGCGGAACAACGCCAGCGTTTCCTGCCTGACCTCATTAGCGGCCGCAAGATCGGCGCCTTTGCCCTGACGGAAGCGGATGCAGGTTCCGACGCATCCGCGATCCGCACCCGGGCGACGAAAAATGGCAACAACTACGTGTTGAATGGTTCCAAGCAGTTTATTACCTCCGGCAAAATCGCCGGACTGGCCATCGTGTTTGCGGTGACTGACCCCGCTGCCGGCAAGAAGGGCATTACCGGGTTTCTGGTGCCCACCGATCGTGACGGCTACAAGGTGGACAAGGTGGAGCACAAACTCGGACAGGGAGCCTCCGACACCTGCGGCCTGCGCTTTGAAAATCTGCAGATCGAACCGGAGTTGCGGCTAGGTCAGGAAGGCCAGGGCTATCGCATTGCACTGTCCAATCTGGAATTCGGTCGCATCGGCATTGCGGCCCAATCCATCGGCATGGCGCAGGCGGCGCTGGATATTGCCGTTGCCTATGCCAAAGACCGGCAATCCATGGGCAAGGCCATCATCGATCATCAGGCCGTTGGATTCCGTCTGGCGGATCTGGCGGCCCGTCTGGAAGCGGCGCGCCAGCTGGTGCTGCATGCGGCCAGCGTCAAGGACACGGGGACGCCTTGCCTCAAGGAAGCGTCCATGGCAAAACTGGTCGCGTCGGAAACGGCAGAAGCCGTCTGCTCTGGCGCCATTCAGACCCTGGGTGGGTACGGCTATCTGGAAGAATTCGGACTGGCCAAAATCTACCGTGATGTGCGCGTATGCCAGATTTACGAGGGCACCTCGGACATCCAGCGCATGGTCATCGCCCGGTCGCTTTAACCCCGATTCGTATCACCAATTTCCTACTTAGCAAGGAATTCAACATGTCATCAGATCCTGTAGTCATTGCTTCCTATGCCCGCACACCCATGGGCGGAATGCTGGGCAATTTTGCCTCGGTAAAAGCCACCGACCTGGGCGCGGCGGCGGTCAAGGCTGCACTCGAACGCGCCGGAATTGCCGGTGATGTTGTCGACCGCATTTATATGGGATGCGTGTTGCCAGCGGGTCTGGGTCAGGCACCTGCACGTCAGGCGGCGCTGGCGGCCGGCTTGCCGCGCTCGGTGCAGGCCACTACCGTCAACAAGATGTGTGGTTCCGGCATGCAGGCCGCCATTCTGGCGACAGAAACGCTGCTGGCCGGTGGCGCCGATGTCATTATCGCCGGCGGCATGGAGTCCATGTCCAACGCGCCCTATCTGCTGTCCAAACACCGGGCCGGCAGCCGCATCGGTCACGACACGGTGAAAGATTCCATGTACCTGGATGGTCTGGAAGATGCGTACGAAGAAGGCACCCTGATGGGCGTTTTCGCCGAGAACAACGCACGCAAGTTTGGCTTCACCCGGGCGGATCAGGATGCGTATGCGGTGGAAGGACTCGCACGCGCCAAGCTGGCTATCGCCAACGGACTGTTTGAAGAGGAAATCGTACCGGTTGAAGTGAAAACCAAAACCGGCACGCAGCGGGTCGCTGTGGATGAACAGCCCGGCAAAGCCAATCCGGAAAAAATCCCGTCCCTGAAACCTGCATTTGCGAAGGACGGAACCATTACACCTGCGAATTCGTCGTCGATATCTGATGGCGCCGCCGCTCTCGTTCTCACCCGTGCCAGCGTAGCCAAACGCCTGGGCATGAAGGTGTGCGCCCGCATCGTGGCGACAGGTTGCCATGCCCATGAGCCGGGGGATTTTCCCAGCGCGCCGGTTCCGGCCATGAAAAAAGTGATGGCGCAGGCGGGCTGGTCCGTTGACGACGTGGACCTGTTCGAGGTAAACGAAGCATTCGCGGTGGTCGCGATGATTGCCATGAAAGAACTGTCCATTCCCCACGAAAAGATCAACGTCAACGGTGGCGCCTGCGCCCTTGGCCATCCCATCGGTGCATCCGGTGCGCGGATTGTGGCCACCCTGTTGGCCGCGCTGAAAAACCGTGGTTTGAAACGGGGCGTAGCTGGCATTTGTCTGGGTGGTGGTGAAGCCACTGCCATGGCTGTCGAACTGATCTGAACAAAACCGTATTTGAACGAGGTTGGATGATGAAAGACGTCAAGGGATTAGCCGCCATTGTCACGGGTGGTGCCTCTGGTCTGGGCGCAGCGACAGCAGAAATGCTCGCCAGCGCCGGCGCCAAAGTGACTATTTTTGATATGAACGAGGAAGCCGGCCAGGCCCAGGCCAAAAAAATCAACGGCACCTTCATCAAGGTGAATGTCACCGATGAAGACAATGTGCGGGAAGCCGTTGCCACTGCAGAGAAGCAAAATGGTATCGCGCGCATTCTGGTGAACTGTGCCGGCATTGCAACCGGCGCCAAAACAGTAGGCAAGGAAAACACGCCGCACCCGCTGGGCCAGTTCCGCAAGACCATTGAGATCAACCTGATCGGCACCTTCACGGTCATCGCCCACTTTGCAGCACGGTTGTCGACCGCCGAACCCATTGGTGAAGAACGTGGCGTCATTGTGAATACCGCCAGCGTTGCCGCTTTCGACGGTCAGATCGGTCAGGCTGCGTACTCGGCGTCCAAAGGCGGCGTGGTCGGCATGACATTGCCCATCGCACGCGATCTCGCGCAGTTCGGAATTCGCGTAATGGCTATCGCTCCCGGCATTTTCTACACACCGATGATGACGGGCATGCCGCAGAACGTACAGGACGCACTGGGCAAACAGGTGCCCTTCCCCAGCCGTCTGGGGCAGCCGTCGGAATACGCGCTGATGGTACACAGCATCATTGCCAATCCCATGCTCAATGGCGAAGTCATTCGCCTGGACGGCGCAATCCGCATGCCGCCACGCTGAGACACAGGTCGCAGACAAATTTACGTGAGAAAACAGACATGACATTCAAAACA
>JBMOPR010000831.1:0-5373 GCA_049323075.1 Pseudomonadota bacterium | reverse complement strand
GATGGATTCACACGCCCATATCGGTTTTCAGATTCCGGAAACCCTCTACCAGGATGTAACCGGGCTGATCGAACAGATCCGCGCACGCCCACAGCAGCGCCAGCACGGCAAGGCCGCTGCCAACGTTGTATCTGCCTTGCTGCACCAGGGCATCCAGACGTTTTACTTCGACGTGGTGAATGGTGTGCGCACTCACCCCGCCGCGCGCAAATCGGCCGATGCAGGCATCTCCACCGTCGCCAAGGGGGCGGATCTGGTGATCCGCAAGATGGCCAACAGCCTGGAACCGGACGAATTGCTGATCATTGCCGATTATCTGTCCGGTTTACTGTTCGTCCAGGGTGACCAGCGTTATCTGGCGTTCCCGCTGGAACCCGCCAGCGTGCAGGAATTGCAGCAGGTCATTGCCCGCATCCACAGCGATGCCGACACCTTTGCCTACAATCACCTGATCGTGAATGCCCTGTGCCGGCTCACCGACCAGGCGGTGCAGCATTTCTATTATCAGCCCACCCGCCTCATCAAGATCCGCACCTTCGTGAAGAAATCGGCGGACCTGGGCATCCGCACGGTGCTCAAGGGCATTCATTTCGTCATCCACCTGATGTTCCGCCAGACCCGGCAGCGGGAACTGATCCGGTTTTCCACCTATCTGGAAAACCAGCTGGTATATTTGCCAGCCACCCGCTGAACCCCTACAACCTTCGGCAGTCTCAGGGCATCATAGGTGGCATCGTTTCCCTTCCTGGATTCCCGCATGCGCGTTTCCGCTACTGCTTTGCTTCTCGCCGCCCTGCTGGCACTGCAAACGACCAACGCATCCCGCGCGGCGGAAGCCATCGCCGCGCCGGCAGTCACGGCAGCGGAAACTGCGGTACCGGTCGAACCCGGCACACAGGAAGCCCAGCCGACGCCGGCATCCTCACCGGAAACCGGCGCAACCAGCACCACGCAGCCTGCTGAGAATGCGGCGGCGGACAGCACCACTGTCGCCGGCACGGCAACGCCACCGGCCACCGTGCCGGAAACCAATGAACAGGAAAACCTGTCCATGCTCAACAGCAGCGTGGCACCCGGCACGTTCCGCACCCTGCACTGGTCGCCCGGCCAGTACATATCCAGCCTGGACACACCGGTGCCGATCCTGGTGGCCCACGGCCGTGAAGCCGGTCCATCGCTGTGCATCACAGCCGCCATCCACGGCGACGAAATCAATGGCATCGAGATCGTGCGGCGGGTACTGCACCAGATCGAGCCGGATTCGCTCAAGGGCACTGTCATCGGCGTACCCATCGTGAACCTGGACGGCTTCCGCCGCGCCACCCGCTACCTCAGCGACCGCCGCGACCTCAACCGTTTCTTTCCCGGCAGCCCCAGCGGCAGTTACGCGTCGCGCATGGCCCACTCATTGTTCCAGCAGATCATCCTCAAGTGTGATTATTCGGTGGATATCCACACGGCCTCCTTCTATCGCACCAACCTGCCACAACTGCGGGGCGACCTGAAAAACAGGGCGGTGCTGGAATTCAGCCGGCATTTCGGCGGCATGAGCGTGCTGCACAACGCCGGCGCCACCGGCACATTGCGACGCGCGGCCAACGATGCGGGAATACCGTCGCTGACCATGGAAGCCGGCGGCCCCCACGCGCTGGAACAGGAAGCCATTGCATTCGGCGTGAAAGGGCTGAAAAACCTGATGCACAATCTCAACATGTACCAGACCGTGCGGCTCTGGCGCATGCCGCAGCCGGTGTTCTACCAGTCAATCTGGGTGCGGGCGAAACTCGGGGGCATCATGCTGTCGAAAGTGGATCTGGATGAAAAAGTACGGCAGGGACAGTTACTGGGGCGGGTCATCGATCCCATCACCAACACCAGCAGCGATATCGTATCGCCCATCAATGGCACCATTCTGGGGAAAGCACTGGATCAGGTGGTGAGCCCGGGCTTCGCCACTTTCCATATTGGTGTAGTGGCGACCGAGGAACAACTGGAGACACCGCTGCCCTCCACGACACCGGATCTGGCTCCGCCGGCTCCGGCCGGAGCCCCCACCGCATCGCCGCCCATCGATCCCGATGCGGTGGAAGCCTTTCCGGACACCGAAAGCTGAGCCCGGCTTAATTGAGGCTTATTTGGTCAACAAAAAAGCCACGATCTCGAACATCTCGGCAACGCCACCCGCCTGACTGACGCTGACGGTGTACTGCCCGTTCACCAGCAAAGCCGGTACACCGCGCATTTCGTAGGTCATGAACAGGCTCTCGGATTTCTTGAGCTCTGTCGTGCGATCACTGGAATCAAACGCCTTGCGGAAACCCTCCGCATCGCCGCCCTGCGCCTTCACGAACGCCACCGCCTCATCGACATTGGTCAGCGGCTTCTGGTCCTTGTGCAGGTAGTCGAACAGCGGCGGCACCAGTTTCTGGTCCTGCCCGCTGGCCTGCAGCGCCAGATAAACCCGGGCCAGAAATTCGAAGCGCGGATTCCAGGTGGCGGGAATGCGCGCGAACTTTACAGCCTCAGGCTTGGTGGCCAGCCACTTTTCCAGCTCCGGCTCGAGATGCGCACAATGGGGGCAGCCCAGGCTGAAAAATTCCACCACGGTATTCGGCGTTTTCTCCACCTTGTCGAAGCGGAGGTAATGCACGCCTTCCACAAAACGCTCCACTCCAAATGCAAAAGCGCTGTGGGCCTGCACCAGCGCCAACACTCCCAGTATCATCGCCTGCAACAGTTTCATGTTCACTCCACGCTATCAGTTTCAAATCGTCGCCAAGAATAGCAGCAGCCTTGGCCAAATCCTATCGACTCCGTTCCAGCCAATCGCACCCCTGTCAATCCCCGAACCACGCGGCTTATTGACGCCAGTGGCCTCACCAGGGTCCCGCTGCGCCTATACTGAAAGCTGAATGCAGAGCAGGATGCCCCATGTTCAATCTGATCAAACAGGGCCAGACCGTCGCCCGCCGACTCTACAACAACCGCAGTCACCTCCGTGAGGATATGACTCTGGCGCTGCAGCACGCCTGGACCCTGCCTTACCTGGCCACGCCCTGGAGCGCTGAATCCCTTACCCGCTCCGAACTGCATCCGCGCAGTTACAACAACTGGGGCGACGTGATCAATCTCAGCCTGCAGGCCATGGTACCCATGGAGCGACGCACCTACAGCCCCGGCACCGTGGCCTGTTACCCTGAGCATTACGCAGTCGGCGCGCCGCGTGAAAAATGGTTCTTCATCAACGGCATCTGCACCTCGCCGCCCGTCGCCATTCTCAACGGGCTGGAACTCGCAAAAGCCTTCAACCGCCCCATCCATCTTATTCACACACCCACTTCCGGCGTCCTGTGGGACCTGTGGGATTCAATGACCGCCCGCACCCTGCGCAAGGACGGATTGCTGGGCCGGCTGGCCTATGATGTAGTGAAAGAAGCGCTGCGCCATCACGACAAGGTGGTGATCATCGGCCATTCCCAGGGCACCATCGTCAGCAGCTACATTGCCCGCAAACTGCTGAAGGACAAGCGCTACCGTCACCACGCACCCAAGCTGGAAATCTACTGCATTGCCGGCGTTGCCGACAGCTTCCGCGTCGACCCGCACCTGAGCGCCCATTTCGGCCGTGGCGTACCCTATGTCGAGCACTTCGCCAACGGTCTGGATTTCTTCTGCCGCATCGGCGTGCTGGCACACCTGGACAACACCTCCGGCGCCGTGTTCGTGCTGCCCAACCGCACCGGACACCTGCTCAACGACCACTACATTCCCGGCATCTGGCGCGGCGAGTACTGCAACAAGCGCTCGCGGCTGTACAAATACATCGACGGCAATACACCGGCCTCGAACGATTATGTGCAGCATGATCTGAACATGGATGCCGACACGCCCGACGCCCGTGCCGAGGCCAGCTGATCAGTCGTCCTGATCCATGAACTCGGCAATTTCCTCCGCCTTGGCCATGGCGTCGTGATAACCCAGCGCGATCAGTTCGCTGCAAAAACCGCGATGAAACAGCAGATAACTCAGAATGCTGGAACCGGACGAACGGGTGGCGCCGATGCCGTGCAGGAACATGCGGATCGTCACCGGCAACACATGCAGGTACTTGGACGCAATCTGGTCCACGCTCTGGGTGGGCGAAATCACCAGGCTGCCCACCGGTCGCAGATTGGCCGCGCTTTTCGCCCGCACCGATTCCGGAATCATGTCCAGCGTCTTGTTGATGCGCTGCAAACGCTCGATGTCATATTCCAGGCTGTCCAGGAACACACTGTTGAGCAGATGCCCGCTGATCTGCGCCAGTGACGGATAACCTTCCATCGGCTTGCGTACCTGCGGCGCCGACCGGTTGCCCGACACACCCACCACCAGCACCTTGCGCGCGCCCAGGTGCAACGCCGGGCTGATCGGCGCCAGCTGCCGCATCGCGCCGTCGCCAAAATATTCGCGGTTGATGCGCACGGCAGGGAATACCGCCGGAATTGCCGACGACGCCAGCAGATGCTCCAGCTTGATGTCCGCCCGCAGACCTATGCGCTGAAAACGCTTCCAGGCGGAAATGTCCGGTGAGCCCTGGAAGAACGCCACCGAATGGCCGGAGTTGTAACCGGACGCCGTCACCGACAGTGCCCTCAGGTAACCGGCGTCGATCACCTCGCGGATATTGGTGAAGCGCACCATGTCGCCCAGCAGATCCGCCAGCGGCGCATTGTCCAGCATCGACACTGCCCGGTTGCGCGAAGCAAACACCAGGCTGCCCAGCCAGCGCCCGGCACAGCCAAACACCCCCACCGGATCGGTGCGGTAGACCTGCTCCGGGCGGAACGACTTCCACACATGTTCGATGGCATAGACGGCATTGCGGAAATTATCGGCATTGGCGGCCAGCGCCGTGGCATTGATCGCGCCGGCGGAGGTGCCCGAGATGATGCCAAACGGATTGTGGGTGGATTCCGGCATGATGTCGGCAATGGCCTTCAGCACCCCGACCTGATAGGCCGCACGGGCGCCACCGCCGGACAACACCAGAGCGCTGAAAAGATGGGTTTTAGTGGATTTTATCTTGGCCATGACCTGTATCCCGACTGCTATTTTTAACTGTAGCAGTGACTTGCAGGTTGGGGCGAACTTTAGCCAGGCCGCTGTTCCTGCCGGCATTGCAACAGGTTCCCGTCACACTCACGTCACCCCCAAAGCAGCCGGGACAGGTTACAATGAGAGCCCGATCGTTCATCCTTAACGGAGACAGGCATGACACCCGCAGCACCTGACGCAACCCATCTGATTCTGGTTCGTCACGGTCAGATCCAGGCCAACGTCGACAAGCTCTGGCATGGCTGGACTGACAGCGCCCTTACCGCCGAAGGTCAG
>JBMOPR010000830.1:0-5377 GCA_049323075.1 Pseudomonadota bacterium | reverse complement strand
TCATCGAAGCTGGACAGCGGGCGAAGGTTTTTCGGAAAGCCTTTGCGCCGCCGCCGTTCCTCCAGGGAAAAATCCGGCCGCCGTACCTTGATGACGCGGTCTGGATAATCCGGATGCACGAAGCAGAGGCGATTGCCTCCGCGTGCAAACGGTTCCAGCGTCGTCAGCTGCAATGTCATTTCATCGAACCGTCCAGGTGGATGTCCTGCGCCCAGACGTAGTCGTGGGAAAACGGAATCTGCAGCGACGCTTCCACGATGTACTGGGCGTACAGTTTTGAATTCATTTCGGTGTGGAAGAAATCGCGGGCGCGGGTGGCCCAGGCCTGGCGTTTGGCGTCATCATGGTGGAATTCGCGGATACTCTTCAGCAGATCATCCACTTCGCGGAAATACACCACGGTTTCCGGTGGCAGCAGTTCGTCGAATTTCAGGTTGGCGTGGGTGAACTGCAGGATGCCGTTGCCCGCCAGCTGCGCCATGCGCGCCGAGGAATACCAGTAATGGATTTCCTGGCGGTTGAAGTTGAGGCCCATCTTGGTTTCGCTCAGTGCGCGGTCGTAATCGCGGCCCCACACCGGCGGTTCGCCAAAGCTGCCATAGGTTTTGAAATTCATTTCGCCGGCGAGCTGGTCTTTCAGGAATTTGACCATTTCCAGCCGCTTGGTGAAATCGTCGCTGTTGCTGCAGAACAGCAGGTCGATGCGCAGATCGGTGCGAATGGCGTTGTTGAGATTTTCAATGGACGCGTCCACCGGATTGGGCATGTGGTAGACACGCGCGCCGATGCCCTCAAATATTTTCAGCTCGCGGCGCCCGGTGGAAATGAAAATCGCATCCACCACGCTGGCGCGATGCTTGATGCGCTCGACATTGCTGGGCACGAACAATGGATCGTTGTTGCAGTGGGCGATTTTGCAGTGTGGATTCTGCTTTTTGATCGCCTGCAGGGTTTCGTTGGTGATGATGTCGCAGTGACCGGCGATCACCAGATCCGGTTCCACCGCCTTTGTCATTTCCAGCAGGCGCTGGTTGGCTTTTTTGCGGCCCAGGTCGCGGATGCCCAGCGGCGCTTCAAAGGCCGCCACGTCGCGATCGCTGAACGATACGGTGTAGTGATCGTTCTTGATCAGGCCGAACATCAGTTTCTGCGCCCAGCTGACCCGGGTCTGGCCATAGCGCCGAAGTTGCTGATAGGCGACGTTGAGTATTCTCATGCGGTGGTCTCGCAGGTTGGAGGGTGGCGCGGACAATTTTTTATTATACCGCAGTGATGCCGAATCAGGGCCGGGAGGCGAGCAGCCTTCGGTACACCGCCAGCGTCTCGTCCACCTGGTGCTCCAGATAGAATTCTGCCGGCAGCTGAATCTGGGCCGGCTGGTCCAGCAGCTCCGCCACCTTCTGGGCAAAGGCCAGTGTGTTGTCTGGCTCCACCAGTCCTTCGGGGAAACAGTGCTGCAGGGATTCGCTGGCGCCACCCCGGTTGAAGGCCACCACCTTGCAGCCGCAGGCCAGTGCTTCCGGCACCGTGCGCCCGAACGGCTCGGCCTTGTTCGACATGTGGCAGGTGATATCCGCCAGGGCGTAAAACGCCGGGATGTCGGAGCGGTGACCGACGAAAGTGACGCTCTGCTCCAACCCCAGCTGCCGGCATTGGTCGCGCAGCTCCTGCAGATAATGCTGCTTGCTCGGTTCCGCGTCCCCCACCACCAGGCCGTGGCAGTCGGGCCGGATCTGCACCAGCTTGGCCATCATGTCGAGAAAGGCCTCCTGCCCCTTCCAGCGCGACAGCCGCCCCGGCATCAGGATCAGGCGCTTGCCTTTCAGCTCCGGGTAGTGCCGGAACAGCTGTGCTTTCCACTCCGGGGTGCAGGCATCGCGGTGAAAGGCGCCGGGATCGAGGCCGCGGAAGATGCGGGTGATCTTGCCGGGCGGTACCTTGTAATGGTCGAGGATGTACTGGTTGACGCAGTCGGAAATCGCGATCAGGTGCTCGGCCTTGGCCATGATCGCGCTGTACTGGTTGACGGAGTACAGGCCGTGGAAGGTGCTGACCAGACGGGGCCGGTTTTGGGGGGGCATGGAGCGCCAGGCCAGCCAGACGATCCAGGCGGGTATGCGTGAACGGACATGGACGATATCCGGCCGCAGCTCCGCCAGCAGCTTGCGCATCGGTTTTACCTGCAACAGCGACAGCAGCGATTTGCGGTGCACCGGCATTTCGATGTGTCGCGTGCCTTCCCGCTGCAACCGTTCCACCATGCGTCCGCCGCTCGAGATCACGATCGACTCATGTCCCCGCCGCACCAGTTCCCGCGCCATTTCCACCGTGCCCCGCTCGACACCGCCTTCATTGAGGGCGGGCAGCACCTGAACGATACGGAGTGGGCGGTCGGCTGGGCTGGATTCAGGCATGGTCGGCTATCCGGAGTGACAGTGGGGGATCGATGACTGCGGTGGCGGGGGCCGGTCCCAGGCGGGAACCGGCCGTCTTGGTATGTGGATCAGCGGGCCAGGGAGTCGCCGCGTCCGACCGCGTAGTACAGGAAGCCCGCCGCCTTGGCGTCTTCCGGCCGGTACAGGTTGCGCCCGTCCACTACGACCGGGAACTTGAGCTGGGTCTTCAGCCAGCCAAAATCCACCGAGCGGAAGGTTTTCCATTCCGTGCAGATCACCAGCGCATCGGCGCCGGCCACGGCGTCTTTGCGGTTTTCGCACAGCACCAGATCCGGACGTGCGCCGTAAATGCGGGCGCATTCCTGCATGGCCTCGGGGTCGAAGGCCTGTATGCGACCGCCGGCAGCCCAGACCGCCTCCATCAGCACCCGGCTGGGAGCTTCGCGCATGTCGTCGGTGTTGGGTTTGAACGCCAGGCCCCACACCGCGATGGTCTTGCCTTTCAGGTTGCCGTCAAAGGCTTTGACCAGCTTGTCGAACAGGATGGATTTCTGCCGCTCGTTGACGCTGTCCACTGCTTCGAGCAGTTCCGCCGCGTAACCAATGGACTGCGCGGTACGGGTCAGGGCCTTGACGTCTTTGGGGAAACAGGAGCCGCCGTAGCCGCAGCCGGGATAAATGAAGTGATAGCCGATGCGGGGGTCGGAACCGATACCTTCACGGACCTGCTCGATGTCCACGCCCAGGCGTTCGGCCAGCTGCGACATCTCGTTCATAAAGCTGATCTTGGTGGCCAGCATGGCGTTGGCAGCATATTTGGTCAGTTCCGCCGCGCGGATGTCCATGAACATCATCTTGTCATGGTTGCGGTTGTAGGGGGCATAGCACTCGCGCATCAGCTCCACCACCTGCTCGGAATCCGTGCCGACGACGATGCGGGCGCCTTTGGTGAAATCTTCCAAGGCATTGCCTTCCTTGAGGAATTCCGGGTTGGAGCAGACGTCGACAGGCAGGTTGGCGCCGCGCTCGGCCAGCTGGGCCAGAACCGCTGCCTTCACCTTTTCCGCCGTACCGACCGGAACCGTGGACTTGTCCACCACGACCTTGTAGCCGGTCATGTACTGGCCGATGGTCTTGGCCACCGCCAGTACGTACTTGAGATCGGCGGAGCCATCTTCATCCGGGGGGGTGCCCACGGCGATGAACTGGAGCGTGCCATGGGTGACCGCGTCTTGGGCGGAGGTGGTAAATTTGAGGGTGCCTTCCGCAACGCAGCGTTTCACAACCTCGTCGATACCGGGTTCATGAATGGGGATGATCCCCTCCCGCAGCTTGCGGATCTTGCTTTCATCCACATCCACACACAGAACATCATGGCCCACGTCCGCCAGGCAGGCGCCCGTGACCAGTCCTACATAGCCGGTGCCGAATACGGTGATCTTCATATCGATGGTTTTCCCTTTACTGATGCACTTGAAATTGAACGGAGCGACCGCTGCTGTCGTGTCAGGACGTCGTTCCTGAGCGGAATGGCCCGGACTTCCTCCTGGAAAACCGGTGCCACACGGGACCTCTGGCCGACAAAGAATAAACGGCATCGGTCCTAAAATCTATCAGCTGGGTCATTGCCCGAAAATGCCTGCAAATTTCCCGCCGAAGCCGTGCATTCCGCTGGGACACCTGCTGGTGTACACTTGCCGCCGGTCCAACCCTCGCCGGAACAGGTGAACGCCGCCGATGCCATCCCTTAATATCTGTATCTGTACCTGCAAGCGGGAGACGTTGCTGGTGCAATGCCTGGAGAGCGTCAGCCGGGTGGATGTGCCGCCAGGGCTGGGTGTGATCGTGACCGTAGTGGACAATGATGACGGGCGGTCGGCGGAAGGCGCCGTGCAGGCTTTGACCGAGTGGTTTCCGTTTCCTCTTCGCTATGTTTCCGAGCCTCGTCGTGGTATTCCGCTGGCCCGCAACCGGGCTCTGGATGAGACCTATCTGTTGGGCAGTGATTATCTGGCGTTCATCGATGATGATGAGTGGGTGCGAACGGATTGGCTGCGGCGACTGTATGAGTATGAGCAGACGCAGGGCGGCAACATTATTGTGTCCGGGGAGGTTGTACCGGAGTTGCCGGACAATACGCCGTCGGAGATCCGTGGCCTCTACAAGACCAAGAACCGCAAAACCGGCGAACGCGTGGACAGCTGTGCCACCAATAATGTGTTGGTGCCGGTGTCTATGATCCGTGACTGGGGGTTGCGGTTTGATGAAAGCAACCCGCTGGCGGGAGGTACCGACACCATCTTCTTTCACGAGGCCGTAGCCCGGGGCGCCGTGATCCGCAAATGTGCCGAAGCGCTGGTGCATGAAGCCATTCCCGCCAGTCGCGCCAACCTGAAGTGGCTGGCGAAACGAAAATACCGGGCGGGAATCACAGAAGCATGGCGCAAGCAGCGCAAAGGACGGCCCAGGCTGGTCATTCTGTTGGCCGCTGCGCTGCGGGTGCTTTCCGCTGTGATCCGCAGTGGTCTGACGGCGTTGATGGGCAACAAGCTGGCCCGCAACCAGAATTGGTTGAAAGCCTGCAAGTCGGCTGGAGTATTTGCGGGCGTTTTCGGATTGAAAGTCGATAGTTACCGCCAGATCGAGTCATGAACACCGCCGCGCGTCTCAGCAATGGCAATACAACCGAATCAGTCGCGACCCCATATTGGTCGTGGATCAAATGAGAGCAAGTTGATGTCAAGTTTTCAAACCTACAAGCGACTGTTACGTTATCTGAAAGGACTGATCACGCCTTTTGCCATAAGTATCGTCGGCTTCATTATTTTCGGGGCTTCCCAGCCGGCGCTGGCCAAACTCATGGAAATGGTCATCAATTCAATTGAGCATAAAGAGTCGGACGCCCGCTGGGTTTTGCCGCTTGTTGCTATCGGCATCTTCTTCGTGCGCGGCGTGGGTACTTTTCTCGGCGTCTATTACAA
>JBMOPR010000829.1:0-5378 GCA_049323075.1 Pseudomonadota bacterium | reverse complement strand
TAAAGGGTGCGGACGATTTCAATCGGGTAATCAAAATCGGAGATGGCTGCCTGGCCGCGCTCATGCTCGCCCAGTACCGACTCTGCACTGGCAATGGTGTATTCCGTTGCCGTTACCACCGATTGCACGGCGATATCATTGTGTTTCAGCAGCTGCCACGCCGCTTCACTCAACTCACGGGCAGGCGCGGCATAGTCATCCGGGACCGCTGCGTTATCGGGCATCGATATCACGATCACGATGCGCTCACCAAACGGATAACGTGAGGCGGGGTACACTTCGATAATCGGCCCCCAGGAAAACTGGCTGGAACGTTCAATCGGGCTGCGCGCCGCCACCACATCAATCGGCTCGCCGGTATCAACCGAATAAGCATGCACCCACTGCTGTGGGTCAGCCGCCAGCTGGTCGGCAAGTGCCTCGCTGGTCAATTCAAACATCGCCGCGCCCATCGGACTGAATCCATCGCGGCCATTCAGGATTGCCGCCGGCCGCACACTGCCGGGCAACAGTGCAAGCTTGCCGGGTGGCAGCACATCGTCGCTGATAGACAACTCAATTCCGGTTGCGGTGGCCGCATTTACTAGGGAAAACTCGTTACTGGGAAAGGGCAAGGCGCAGGTATGCGTTTCAAGTCCGGTACAGGCCGCACCCGCATTCACACTACCTGCAAAAACACATCCGATAGCGAAAACACTGCATCTGACAATATTCATTATCATGATTCCTGCAAATTATTGTTGTTATTCAGCCTTCTGCGGGCTCATAACCCCCTGATATGCCTGCATCACCCATCGACAAGCCGGAGGACAGCACCCGATGCTATTGCACCTGCCGCAAGGAGCGTCAGGTCAGTTTTTTTCAATTGGCTGCGCCGATGCCAAATCTCCGCCCTGCAAGACAACCCCTGGAAAGACGCCACCTTGCAAGACACCGCATAAACCATTAAAAGAAGATCGATAAGAGGGTAAATGGACAGAAGCCCCTGACAGGCAAACCGGAAGCATCCGACTATGTACCGTTTTCACGAACAGGCAGATGGCAGCGCACACCGCGTGGCGGTTACGCTTTGCAGGCTGCTGCGCGAAATGAAGCTGCAGGCTGGCATTGACGCCGAACCCGCCAGCACCGTTGACCGCGCATGGAGAGTGGCCACATTTGGCACCGCAGTCAGCCAGTTATGCGCGGTCAGCACCAATGAATTCATCGGGCTCGATTACGGCACCCGGCTGGCACTGGAATCCGATGTCATCGCCACTGTTGATGGCGCATCCTGGACCAGCCTGCTCGATCTGCTGGAACTGCTGAAAAAATTCCACGCCATTGCAGGAATTACGGTATCGACCCGGATCGTATTTGAGCATGACGAATGCGTGCTGGATGCAGCGCTGCCCTACCAGAACATTCCCGCGCCGGTCGAGCGCTTTGCGATGCAGGCCTGCCTGAGTCTGGTCTGCATTACACTGCTGCGCTGCGGGCTGAAACCACAGGCACTGCGTTGCCTGGACAGCCGCGCGCTGCAGAGCCGTCAGCCATTACCGGCTGGCTGGGATCATATTCAAAGGCGCACCGATCACCACTGTCGCATCCGCTTCGCCAGCCTGGATCTGCAACGCCCGGGCAAGCGCTCGCAAACGGCGCCGCCCTCGCGGTTCAAAAACCTGTTGCCCACGATATTCGCCCGCAGCCCGCTACTGGTCCAGGTGGAGCACGCCCTGAGCAATAGCGAGGCGCTGCTTGACGCAGAACAACTGTGCCATCGGCTCAACATCAGCCGCGCTACCCTGCACCGCGCGCTGAAAACAAGCGGCACGCATTTTCAGCAATTGCTGGAGATGGAAAAATTGCAGCGGGCGACGTATTGGCTTTCAGTGCGCCACGCCACCATCGAGGAAACTGCGGATCATCTGGGTTACAGCGATGCGTCAAATTTTCGCAGGGCGTTCAAGAAGTGGGCGGGGTGCTGTCCTTCGGATTTGCGGAGTGCGTGACGGCAAACAATGCAGTCGACGAGGGACATCGTTTTGGTGGCGAAACGTAAGCAAGCCAGGTCGCTACCAGTCAATCCGCTCGAACAATCCCCGCAGCTTCGCACCGCGCTGCGGGTTCACCTGCATCACCCAGCCAATCCGCCCCAGCAGATGCGCGCGATAATCCACAACCTGCGCGGGCCGCTGCGATACCCAGCCCTGCTGCACGCAGTTATGCAATTCCGCTTTCAGTGCATCGAATTGAACCCGCGGAATATTCAGCTGCCGGTTCACCACCACCCCCGTCACCTGCTGCCGTTGCGCCGCCGGCACGCAGCGGGACTTGCGGAAATTCAGCGCGAATCCTTCTTCCGCCACTATCGCACCCGCTCGCGCTTCAATCGCGCGGAAACGGTGGCGCAGGTGCTCGCCACCGGAAAGAACCAGATCGTCGGCATAGCGGCTGTAGGTGGCACCCAGCGCGCTGGCATAGGCATTCAACCGCACGTCCACACCGCGCAGGGCAAAATGGCTCAGCAGTGGCGAACTGGGCGCGCCCTGGGGCAGATGATTCTGTCGCGCTTTTTGCCGTTGCGTCTCGTCCAGCGGTAATTGTGCCGACAGCCACTGCGGCAATCGATGCGTGCACAATCCCATCAACAGACGGCTGACATCATCCGGAAAACCCAGCGCACGAAACGCCTGAAATACGCGGCCACCGTGCACATGCAGAAAGCAGTCGCGCAGATCGAATCGCAGCACCACCGCCTGACCGACATGCAAGCCCGCGTGCGCAACCGGCGTGCGCCCACGCACAAAACCCTGCGCAGCGGCGTGCAGTGGCAATTGCAGCAGAATGTCATCGTGAATGCGACGCTGGATCTGTTTCAGGCGGGACTTGGGCACTTCCAGCAGACGCATGCCGCCCTGGCGCTTGGAGATAGTGGTGACATGATAGTGCCGCACTTTTTGTCTGGTGTGTGCAGCAGCCCGGTTATTGCGATCGGCAAACCAGTCCAGGTCCGCCGGGGTCAGTCGCAACCATTCGCACAGTGCGCCCACTGAATCCAGCGGCGGCAACGACGGTGGCAACACCACATGCGGCCACGTCAGCGGATAGCGGCAGATGCGCGGCTGATAGCGCAGGCGGATCGCGGCCAGCCCTTCGCTTTGCCGCAGAAAATCGAACAGTGCCGGCAAACCCGGTCGACGGGGAAAGCGGTGCAGCACCTGCCGGATCAGCGAATTCACCCAGGGTCCCTGCCCTTGCAGCGACAGCTCGACCGCCTCGGCCATCGGCTCCCGTTCCCAGGGGCTTTGCAGGCAGATGCGCGCCAGCGTGTAGGCAAAATAACGGTGGGCATTCATGGCATCCAGGCCCTGCAATGGGTGAGTCGGTGATGCCGACCCGGCCCACTGCAGGCGCCCTCGGGTGCGAGACGACTACGCTCGTGTGAACGGCACTGCGCGCAGCGCAGCGAAGTTCATACGATGCAACGGTGGATCAGGAGGAACCTTGGGGTAACCCCAAAGCGTGCTGTACGGGGACAACACAGGCTCAGGCACCGGGAATCGATTGTACGGGACAGCAGCGGCAACGCCAACGCACAGGCTATCGATTGAGAACGTTATTTCACTGCCACCATCGTCAATGATGGTATCCAGTAGCGGATCAGCGGACGCAAACGCCTTCTTGGAAGGCGCCCGATAATGCCCTCGCACAGCGCAAAATAGCGGTAAGGCATGGGCCAATGCACACCGCGCGCATTCCAGAAAGGCAGAAAATCGCGAAATCCCTGCTGCTCCAGCAACGCCCGAAGCTCCACATAAGACCACTCTTTCAAATGGAACCCCTCCGGCTCGAGGGCAAAATACTGCGACACATCATGCGGACCTGTCAGCACATGGGGAGTACGGAACACATAACGCCCACCCGGCTTGAGCAGGCGCCACACCAGCCGAAAGTGTCCGGCAACGTCATCAGGATGAAAATGCTCGATGATCTGATCGCTGTACACCAGATCCAGCGAACCTTCCGCAATAGCATCCAGCCGGTAACCGTCGTACACGATCAGCCGGAAATTGGGCGGAAAAGAATCAGCCGGATTACGCTGGTCGGAGATATCGATGCCGTACGCAAACACCACGTCGCGGGCGATCTCGCAGGTAAAACGGCAATCCCCTGGTCCGAACTCTGCCACCCGGTCGGAGGGCTGCAGAAACCGTTGCAGCAGCGGGCGCATGCCCTTGTTGAAGGTGGCAACGGCCTGAACACGCTGACGCTTGCGCAGACGCGGATGATCCTGCACCTGCTGAAACAGCTCCGCATACATGGTGGCCATGATGTGGGTACGTTCCTCCCGGCTGGCCTGTCGCAAGCGGTCGGCGATGGCTTTTTCGGTGCGATAATGGTGCTGAACCTGTTCCAGCGTTCGATCACGCGGCAATCCCTTGAGCGGTTTCAATCTTATTCTCCCTGGCTTCAACACAGCCCAGACAGGCACCTGGACCCATAACATCGTTGACGTGCTGCTGCATGCCTGCAACGCCGGCAGGCCTCCTTCCAACATAAGCAATTATGTTGCCATCGTATCAGCTAATCGTTGCAGGAAAGTTGAATGGGTGTAATTGCGTTTGCCACAACACCGGACGCAGATGTCCGCATGGGGACGCCCCTGATCTTGAAATCCGGTGGATTTAGTTGCACTGTGGCGTGGCTGACAACCTGTTTCTGCGGTGAGCTGTCTTTCAGTTGCTCCAGATGTGCGTGAAATGCGCCGCTTAATAACCATTGGCAATTAAAACTGAAAGGAATCCGCTTATGATCTACGCTCATCCTGGCCAGCCCAAGGCACTGGTGACCTTCAAATCCCGTTACGAGAATTTCATTGGCGGCGAATGGGTTCCGCCCGTAAAACAACAATATTTCAAAAATATTTCACCGGTGAACGGTGAGGTTTTTTGCGAAATTCCCCGCTCCAGCGCCGAAGACATCAATCTGGCGCTGGATGCCGCACACAAGGCAGCCGAAACCTGGGGCAAGACGTCGGCGACAGAACGTTCCAACCTGCTGCTGAAAATCGCCGACCGCATCGAACAGAATCTGGAAAAAATCGCCATTGCCGAAACCTGGGACAACGGCAAGGCCGTGCGCGAAACACTGGCGGCGGATATTCCCCTCACCGTTGATCATTTCCGCTATTTTGCCGGCTGCATCCGCGCGCAGGAAGGCACCATGGCAGAAATCGATGCCAATACCGTGGCCTATCATATTCATGAACCGCTGGGCGTGGTGGGCCAGATCATTCCGTGGAATTTTCCGATTTTGATGGCAGCGTGGAAACTGGCACCGGCACTGGCGGCCGGCAATTGTGTGGTATTGAAACCGGCCGAGCAGACGCCCGCCTC
>JBMOPR010000828.1:0-5381 GCA_049323075.1 Pseudomonadota bacterium | reverse complement strand
CTGCTTGCCTTTCTTGATCTTGTAAAGCGGTGGCTGCGCGATATAGACATAGCCTCGCTCGATGATCTGGGGCATCTGGCGAAAGAAGAACGTGAGCAGCAGGGTCCGGATGTGGCTACCGTCCACGTCGGCGTCCGTCATGATGATAATGTGATGATAGCGGCACTTGTTGATGTCGAACTCGTCCTTGCCGATGCCACAACCCAGCGCCGTAATCAGCGTGCCGACTTCTGCTGACGACAGCATCTTGTCGAATCGGGCCTTTTCCACGTTCAGGATTTTGCCCTTCAGTGGCAGGATGGCCTGGGTCTTGCGGTCACGGCCCTGCTTGGCGGAGCCGCCCGCGGAGTCACCCTCGACGAGGTAAAGTTCAGACAGCGCCGGGTCTTTTTCCTGGCAATCCGCCAGCTTGCCCGGCAGGCCTGCTATGTCCAGCAC
Source organism: Pseudomonadota bacterium (assembly GCA_049323075.1). Classification (GTDB taxonomy): domain Bacteria; phylum Pseudomonadota; class Gammaproteobacteria; order Pseudomonadales; family Ketobacteraceae; genus Ch67. The sequence continues at coordinate 4,943 of JBMOPR010000828.1, read as the reverse complement.
TCCCTTGCGCCGGGTCATTTCCCGGGCCTTCCGCGCTGCGTCTCGCGCCCGTGCCGCATCGATGATCTTGCCGCAGATGTTTTTGGCGTCGTTCGGATTTTCCAGCAGGTAGTCGTTCAGGCGCTCAAACATGTGCTGTTCCACCACTGCTTTCACTTCCGACGATACCAGCTTGTCCTTGGTCTGGGACGAGAATTTGGGGTCGGGCACCTTCACTGACACGATGGCGGTCAAACCTTCCCGGGCGTCATCGCCGGTGGTGGTGACCTTGTGCTTTTTCTGCAGGCCTTCTTTCTCGATATAGGCGTTCAGGCAGCGGGTGAGGGCAGACCGGAAGCCCGCCAGGTGGGTACCACCGTCACGCTGTGGAATGTTGTTGGTGTAGCAGAAGATGTTTTCCTGGTAGGAATCGTTCCACTGCATCGCAACTTCCACGGAAATGCCTTCGTCCTCGCGGTGACCATCGAAGTAGAACACCTGGTTAAGAGGGGTCTTGTTCTGGTTAAGGTATTTCACAAACGCGCCCAGGCCACCTTCATACTGGAATACTTCCTCAGTGCCAGCCCTTTCATCCACCAGTACGATGCGTACGCCAGAGTTCAGGAATGACAGTTCCCGCAACCGGCGGGCCAGAATGTCATGGGAAAACTTGATGTTGGTGAATGTGTCTGGCGACGGATGAAAATGTACCTCTGTGCCGGTTAGATCCGTGTCGCCGACGATTTTCAGCGGTTCCTGGGGATCGCCATTACGATAAATCTGTTCCCACACGTGGCCATCACGGCGGATAGTCAGTTTCAGCAGGGTGGATAGGGCGTTCACCACGGATACGCCCACACCGTGCAGGCCGCCCGACACTTTATAGGAGTTGTCGTCGAACTTTCCTCCGGCATGCAGCACAGTCATGATGACTTCCGCCGCCGAACGACCCTCTTCTGGGTGAATGTCTACGGGAATTCCGCGACCGTTATCGGATACACGGATGGATTCATCCGTGTGAATCACGACCCGTACCTCGGTACAGTGGCCGGCGAGTGCCTCGTCAATGGAGTTGTCGACAACTTCAAATACCATGTGATGCAGACCGGTTCCATCGTCGGTATCACCGATGTACATGCCAGGCCGCTTGCGTACTGCGTCCAATCCTTTCAAGACTTTGATATTGGATGAGTTATAGGTATTGGGCTCGGACATTGAGTTCATCTCTCCGCTTACGCAGATGTGGTTTGAATGAGTTGCCCATGTTCCACGTGGAACATGCGATGATCCTGAAATTGTTCAAAAAGCGCCTTCGAGAGGGCCTGTTCATGAATTGCCGTAATAAACGTCTGGCACGGATAGTCACGCAGAAAGCGGGAAATACTGTGCAGGTTGTGGTCGTCAAGCTCAGCGGGCATGTCATCCAGCAGCAACAGCGGAACCAGAGTCCGCTGCTCGAACAGCGTCATTACCTGTGCAAGCCTAACTGCATATAATACCAGCTTTTTTTGACCCCTGGAGCAGACATCCCGCGCCAGACCACGGTCCCACTGAATCAGAAGCTCCGCCTTGTGGGGACCATAACAACAAGCCTGCTTTTCCAGTTCGGTTTCGATTCCCGCATCCAGGCATTCGCGCAACGCAGGAAATGTCGCTCTGTTCCAGCCAGGCCTGTACTCGAAAGTCAGTGGCAGCCACCCGACATACTGAGCGGTTGTTCGCTCAAGCGCCTCCCGCAACAACTCTACATAGCGAACCCGCGAAGCATGAATTCTTTCGCCCCAGTGAGCCTGCTGTTCGTTCCAATGCGACAATTGTTTACGCGCGTTATTATCAGATCCCGTCCGGAGCAAGCTCCCCTTCTGCTTCACCGCCGTTTGGTACGCCTTCCAATGCTCCAGAAAGTCATGTTCCACGTGGAACAATCCCCAGTCCAGCAGATGCCTGCGCTCGGAAGGTCCGCCATCCACAAGCTCGAACGAAGATGCATCAATACTGATGGCTGGCAGCAACGTCGCCAGATCCGACATCCGTTCCCGCCGCATCCCGTCAATCCGAACCAGCGTGTCGCCTTCGATGCCTTTGCTGATACCAACACGGTGGGAAATACCGGCGGCATCCAGAATTTCGCCAAACACAGTCAAACCGGACTGCTGATGCGAAATGATCTTACGCGCCAGCGGCGTTCGAAAACTGCGACCGGAGGCCAACAGATAAATGGCTTCCAATAGACTGGTCTTGCCGCTGCCATTGGGGCCAACAACAAAATTCATGGTTGGATGGGGGAGCAACTTCAGGCTCTGGAGGTTTCGAACATGGGAAACCTCCAGTGATTTCAGCAGCATTCAGAAAAACACGAGAAAATGAGCAAAACAGCCGGACTACAATCGCATCGGCATGACGACATAGGAAGCACTGTCATCCTCAGCATCCGTAATCAGGGCACTGCTGTTGGAATCTGCAAGTTGAACCTTGACGGTGTCACTGCGAATAACGTTAAAAACATCCAGCAGATAATTCACATTGAAGCCAATTTCCAGCTCGGCACCCTGGTAATCCACATTGAACGTTTCTTCCGCTTCTTCCTGCTCGGGATTGTTCGCAACCGTGGTGATACTCCCACTCTCCAGCCGCAGACGCACACCGCGGTATTTTTCATTGGATAGAATAGCCACCCGACCAAAACACTGCCGCGCCTCAGCCTTGTTGCAAAGAACAGTCTTGTCGCCCAGCTTTGGAAGTACACGCTCATAATCCGGGAATTTCCCGTCGATCAGCTTGGACGTGAATCGCAGATCAGCGCTCTCGACACGAATATGGTTGGTACTCAGTGCCACTGCGATGTCCGCATCCACATCATTGAACAGTTTGGCCAGTTCCAGTACGCCCTTACGCGGCACAATCGCCTGAAATGGCTTCTCCACTTCGCATTGAATATCGGCTTTGCACAACGCCAGGCGGTGCCCGTCAGTCGCGACGGCTCGCAAAAGATTGGTTGAAACCTCGAACAACATGCCATTGAGATAGAAGCGCACATCCTGTTGCGCCATCGCAAAACCGGTGCGATCGATAACCGCCTTCAAATAACCCTGGTTAATGCTGAAATTGACCAGCCCTGTAGCATCTTCCAGATTGGGAAATTCATTGGCTGGCAATGTGACCAGGCTGAATTTGCTGCGCCCAGCCTTGATCAGCAGCTTCTGATCATCGAGAGAGAATTGTATACGGCTCTCTTCCGGCAACGATTTGCAGATATCCAGCAGCTTCTTGGCTGGAACCGTAATCTCACCATGAGGAAAGCTTTGCTCCAGCGCCACGCGGGCAACGAGCTCCACTTCCATATCAGTACCTGTCAGTGCCAGCGTATCCCCATCCACGACCATCAAAACATTGGACAAAACGGGAAGGGTCTGGCGCCGTTCCACCACACCAACCACCTGCTGCAGCGGCTTTAACAACTTTTCCCTTTCAATGCTGAAATTCATAACGAACTCTCGTTGTAAGTAAGCACTAACTCATGAAGTGAGGGAGCGCAGCAGATTGGTGTAATCCTCACGCACATCGGAACTGCTTTCCCGAAGCTCCTTAACCTTGCGACAGGCATGCAGAACCGTGGTGTGATCACGGCCGCCAAAGGCTTCCCCGATCTCCGGCAAACTGTGGTTCGTCAGTTCCTTGGCCAGGGCCATCGCAATCTGACGCGGCCTGGCCACCGAGCGACTGCGCCGCTTTGACAATATATCGGACAACTTGATTTTGAAATACTCGGCGACCGTTTTCTGAATGTTATCAACACTGACCTGCTTGTCCTGCAAGGCCAGCAGATCCTTCAGCGACTCTTTCACGAATTCGAGCGTAATGGGCTTGCCGGTGAAATGGGCATTGGCGATCAGCCGCTTCAACGCACCTTCCAGCTCACGCACGTTGGAACGAACCCGTTGCGCGACAAAGAATGCAGCTTCATCCGGCAAAATGATCCGGGATTCCTCGGCCTTCTTCATCAATATGGCCACCCGGGTTTCCAGTTCCGGTGGCTCAACGGCAACAGTAAGGCCCCAGCCAAACCGGCTTTTAAGACGTTCTTCAACTCCGCTGATTTCTTTCGGATAACGGTCACAGGTCAGAATCATCTGCTGACCCCCTTCGAGCAGCGCATTGAAGGTATGGAAGAACTCTTCCTGGGAACGCTCCTTGCCGGCAAAAAACTGAATATCGTCGATCAGCAGGGCATCCACCGACCGGTAGAAACGTTTGAATTCGTTGATTGCGTTGATCTGCAGGGCCTTCACCATGTCGGCAACAAAGCGCTCCGAATGCAGGTACACCACCTTGGCGTTCGGATTCTGCGCCATCATAAAGTTGCCCACAGCATGCATCAGGTGCGTTTTACCCAAACCCACACCGCCATATAAAAAAAGCGGGTTATAGGCCTGACCTGGGTTTTCAGCGACCTGGGTTGCCGCTGCCCGTGCCAACTGGTTGGATTTACCCTCTACAAAACTGTCAAAAGTGAATTGGGGATTGAGATTGGTCTTGTGCTTGATACTGCCAACGACATCCACATCCCGACCTGCTGGTGGCTTGTTGGCACTCACGCGGACTTCGGGGGGGATATCCTCGGTCTTCTGCTCCACCACCGTGACAGTACGCCCCGAGCGCCCTGTGGACGATTCTACGACCGGTACCCCCGTCGGCGCTGGCTTGGTGACCTGACGGGAACCAATCGCCAACACTACCTGGAATGGCTCTTCCGAGATCGAAAGCTCCTTCATCAACTCTGAAATACGCCCGAGAAACTTTTCGTTGACCCAATCCAGCACAAACCGGTTCGGTGCCAACAGGCGCAACTGTGCCCCATTCACCTCGGCCTGCAACGGCCGGATCCACATATTGAATTGCTGCGAAGGCAGTTCTTCCTGCAGCCGGTTAAGGCACTGGTGCCAAAGGGAACTTCCCACCTGGAT
>JBMOPR010000827.1:0-5396 GCA_049323075.1 Pseudomonadota bacterium | reverse complement strand
AACACTTCCACTTCGTCCGCCACCACAAAGGCGGAATAGAAACCCACACCAAACTGGCCGATCAGGCGGGAATCCTTTTTCTGGTCGCCGGTGAGATTTTTCAGGAATTCACTGGTGCCGGATTTGGCGATCGTGCCCAGATGGCTGATCACTTCCTCGCGGTTCATGCCGATGCCGTTATCGGTCAGGCTGATGGTGTTCTTGTCCTTGTCGAACTCCAGGCGGATCTTCAGGTCGCCGTCGCCTTCCATGATGTCGCCGTTGGACAGGCTCAGAAAGCGCAGTTTGTCGGCAGCGTCGGAGGCGTTGGAAATCAGTTCCCGCAGGAAGATTTCCTTGTTGCTGTACAGGGAGTGGATCATCAGGTGCAGCAGTTGTTTGACTTCGGCCTGAAAGCCCAGGGTTTCTTGTTTGGCTTCGACGGTCATGGCGGTGTGACTCTCCGTAACGGTTTTGCTGGTTGTTGCTGTTTTGCGAATGGATGGGCAAAGCCCCGTGCAGCCGATATGGGGATGGCCTCAACGGAATCAAGGGGATGGGGGGGGGAGAATTTCCGGAAAAAGGGCCGGCCGCCCGGTGCGCCGGCCCGGTATCAGCGGGACTGGCGGATGCGCACCTCGCGCACTTCCCGCCGCTTCACCAGCATGCCCAGGGAGCCGCCGTCCATGGGCGCCGCCAGGGTGATGTTGTACTGGTCCACCTCGCTCACGGTGCCTTCGCGCTGCTTGCCGTCATGGGTGAGGATCACCACGTCACGCCCCACGATGCGGTCCATATCCTCGGGGCCGACACTGATCAGGCGCTCCCGCACCGGCACGCGGCCAATGGCCGCCGGCGGGTTCTGCCGCAGGGTACTCAGGGCTGAAATCAGGTCCAGTTCCGGCGCGGTTTCCACCACCCAGCCGTCACTACCCTTGATCAGGCCGAAGCGCACCGTGCGCTCGCTGCCGTCCGCCATGCGCACACTGGCAACCGTGCGGGCGGTTGCATTGTCCAGCACCACCTGGAAGAACGTGTCCTGGAAGGCAATGACCCGCTCCAGCTTGTTGCCCAGGGTGTTGATCAGGTACTGCTCCACCACGTATTCAATGGTGGCGTTGGAGTCAAAGTGGCGGTCCACCACGTCGTCACTCAGGCGCAGATCGCGGGTGTAGGCCTGGAAATCCCCGGCCACGAAGCTGCGGTCCGCATCCGGCAGGCGCAACTTGATATAGCCGGTGTGGATCAGGTCATCGTCAGTCGTGAGCATCAGTTCCAGCCAGAAGCCATGCTCCAACACATCCACCCGGGGCGTCAGGTCCGGCATCTGGCGGCGGGTGATCAGCACAGGCGGATTGTCAGTGGATTCCGGCGTGTATTGCAGCAGATTTTCGCCCGGGCGCAGCTCAAGATCCGGCAGTGGAATCGACACTTCCAGCGCCGACAACAGGGATTCGTCCGTCTTGAAACGCAGGGTGCCATTGAGGAAGGTGGTACGCACGAACTTCACGGTCTCTCCCTGCAGACGCCCGGCAGTGGCACCCATGTTTTTCTGCAGGAACGGTGCGATATCGTGTTCAGACACAAAATGCTGGGACTGGATTTTCAGCGGCTTTTGTCCGTAGGCCGGTGCCAGCCAGTCCCGCAGCGGCGCCAGCCGGGAATTGTCAAACCAGTCCGGATTGGCCCGCACCCACAGCACACAGACGAGCAGCAGCATCAGCAGGCTGGTGAAATGGATCAGCGCCAGGGTGCGGCGGCGGGTCCAGAACACCGCGTAAAAGAAGACTGCGCTGGGCGGAATCAGCAGCCCCGCCATGCCCCAGCCAGCCGACGCCCGGAACGCCGCCGCCAGAAATACCAGAGTGCACAGCCCAAAGAAGCCGACGCCCGCCAGGAAGAGCATGTTTTCCATTGTCATATCGGAATCCCCAGTGTCTCAGGGTAGTAGCGCCATGTTGTTGTTAAATCCACCTGACTCAGTATAGAAGACGCTATCAGCTCAGCAGCAGATGGGCCCGGGCGCTGGCCACCGGTTCATTCTTGCTGGTCTGCCACACCAGCACCGATACGTTCGCCAGCCGCCGTCCCATGCGCAGGATGCGGCATTCGGCAAAGCTGTCGCGGAAGTGGCCGGCACTGAGGTAATCCAGCGACAGGTCCACCACTTTGGGAAAGCGCGGCTCCTCCATCGCCATGATCACCTGCAGGATCGCCGAGTGCTCGATGAAACCACCCAGCACGCCGCCATGGATCGCCGGCAGGGTGGGATTGCCGATGTTGTCCCGCAGCGCCGGAAGCGTGAACACCACATCGTCGCCAATCTTGATGCAACCAATCCCCAGCAAACGGGCGTAAGGTACAGCGCCCACCAGGGCGGAATAGTCGTTGGAAGTGCGGCACTGGGCCAGTGTGTCCTTCAGGCTCATATTCAGGCCTCCTTTGGGCTGGTGGTGCCCCAGGGCGTGATGTTCAGGCCCATACGGGTAAAATTGGCGACACAATGCGCGATCGGTTTATTGCGATCTTCATGGAAGGCGATGCCGCGGGTGAACACCACCTGCCGCGTCTTGCGATAGGCCTCGACGAAGGCAAACACATCCTTGCCCGGCTCCGCCGGCCGCATGTAGTCGATGCGCAGATCGATGGTGGGCGTGATGTCGAATTCCGGCGCCAGCGCCGCCGCCACGGCCAGGCCACAGGCCTGGTCCATCAGACTGGTGATGGCGCCGCCGTGAATCACACCGGTTTCCGGATTGCCGACGATCTGGTCCGAATAGGGCAACCGCACCAGGATGCCTTCCGGCGACACCTGCTTCAGCTCCATCCCCAGCACCATGCTGTGGCGCACCTCTTTCAGATACCGGCGCAGCATGCGTTCCAGATCGAAGGGTGGTTTTGCTTCTGTGTTCTCTGTTTTGTCGGTGGACACGGATGTTCTCCTCTGTGCAGGCGGTCAGGCGTTGTAGGTGCGCACCAGCGCCTGCAATACGTTGGATTTGAATTCCCGCCGGTACAGCACGCCCACCACCCAGGCGGTGGCCAGCGCGAAAAACCAGGGATTTACAAACCAGATCAGAAAGGCCAGACCAAAATAATAGGAACGCAGGCCCAGGTTGAAGGCCAGGGCCGCCCGGGAAATCACCTGGGCCGCTTCCTCGGCAAAAGTATCGGCGTTCACGCGTTCACGGCTGCCATCGCCCGGCGCCATGCCAATCTCCACCGATGCAAATCCATACTGCCGCAGCGACCAGGTAAACTTGAAAAAGGCATAGACAAAGATGCCAGTGAGCAGGATAAGCTTCACTTCCCACGCCGCGGCCGGGGCATCGACAGCAAACGGTAACTCGGCGGCGATGGAAATAGCCTTGTCGGTGGCGCTGAGCACGGTGAACACGCCGGCCAGAATGATCAGGGTGGACGACGCGAAGAAAGCCACATTGCGTTCCAGATTCGCCAGCAGTGCCGCGTCGGCCACCCGGTTGTCGCGGGCGATCATCTCGCTCATCCAGCGCTTGCGCTGCCGGTGCAGGATGCTCGACAGACAATCCCGTCGCCGCGCCTTGCGTTCGGCATAACTGGTATAGCCGGCCCAGCACAACATAAACCAGCTCGCGGCCAGCCAGTCGGCAAGGGAAAGACCCAACATGATTTCCTGATGCAGCGCCATGATCCCCGATCTTTGAAAGCAGAATTTTGCAATAATAGCAGACATTTAGCGCAACTTGACCAGGAACAGACCCGTGCCCTCGCCCGCTCCTCCCACCCGGCTTGCCACTGCCGTCACCTTTGCTATTCTTGCGACCATGGCCGGGACGCTGGCGGCAGCGGCGGCGAAATACCTGTCGAACTACGTCAGCACCGGGCTGATCGTATTCGTGCAATACGCGGTATGCCTGCTGACGCTGGCGCCCTGGATGCGCAAGGCGGGCCTTTCGGGCATGAAGACACAGCACCTGTGGCCACACCTCATTCGCGGCCTGTCCGGCTGGCTGTGCTTTTACACCTATTTTGTCGCGGTAAAACACATTCCGCTGGTGGAAGCGGCGCTGCTGCGCAATACCGCGCCCCTGTGCGTACCCTTCATTGTCTATTTCCTGCATCGCAGTGGATTTACCCTCGCCAAAACCATCGGCGCACTGACGGGCTTTGTCGGCGTGATCCTGATCCTGCATCCGGAGGGAACAGTGGTGAGCCTGTGGCACGGCGTGGGTTTTCTGTCGGGGGTGACACTGGCACTGTCGATGGTATACACGCGGGAACTGTCGACAGACGAACCGGCCAATCGCATTCTGTTCTACTACTTCGCGATATCCACTGTACTGAGCGCGCCACTGGCGCTGGTGGACCTGAAGCCGTTCCCGCTGCATATCGTGCCCCTGCTGGGCTTCGTCGGCATTTCCATCTTCATCACCATGAAGCTCTACACCATCGCCTACTCGGCCGCGCCCACCAACACGCTGGCGCCGTTTTCCTATTTCGGTGTGATCTTCGCAGGTCTGCTGGGCTGGCTGTTCTGGGACCAGATGCCGGACAGCCGCAGCCTGATTGGCATGGGAATCGTGGTGGCGGGTGGCGTGATCACCCTGTTGGCGCGGGACAGGACGGCACCGGACAAAGCGGCCACAACTCCGGGGTAATCCGGCCAGACCGACGTTTGTGGTTGTGACCCCTCACCAAATTGTAGTACCATCGTTCCAATATTTGCTGCCACACGCCTCACCATAACAATAAGCTGGTTCGAGCCACCGCCATTATGGATCTGTATTCACGTTACAAATCTGCATTTTCTGGCCTGTCGCACCCCTTTGCCTGGGTGGACATGGAGCAACTGGACCACAACATCGCGCTCCATCTGAAACGCGCGCGCAGCATGCCGATCCGGATTGCGTCGAAATCGATCCGCAGTGTGGCCATCCTGCGCTACCTGCTCAATGCCAGTGCGCAGATGCAGGGCATCATGTGTTATCACCCCGCGGAAGCCGCCTGGCTGGCCAGCCAGGGATTCGACGATTTGCTGGTGGCCTACCCGAGCCTGGACACACACAGCCTGAACGCGGCACTGGATCAGGCTGCGCAAGGCAAAACAATTTATTTCATGGTGGATTTGCCTGCTCATGCTCAGGCAATTTCCGATCTGGCGCGGCAAAAAAATGTCACCGCCCTGCTCTGCCTGGATCTCGATATGTCGATCCAGTACCCGTTTCTGTATTTCGGCGTGCACCGCTCCGCCGTGCGCAATGCCGAGGATGCCGTGGCCCTGTATAAAAAAATCCGCGCCATGCCGAATGTGGAACTGCGCGGCGTGATGGGATACGAAGCACAAATCGCCGGCCTGGGCGACAAGGTGCCGGGCCAGACACTGAAAAACACCGCAATCAAGCTATTGAAGCAGAATGCGATTCCGAAAATCGAAT
>JBMOPR010000826.1:0-5409 GCA_049323075.1 Pseudomonadota bacterium | reverse complement strand
GTGCCGCGCAACGGCCTGATCATCCACCCGCAGAACGATGTGAATCTGGCGGAAGTGATCAGCATGGGCTGCTGGACGCCGGTGGAAGTGATCGGCGAGCGCGGCTGGCAGGCGAAACTGCTGGAGGCGGACGGCTCGGTGTTCGAAGTGGCCTTCCAGGGCGAGACTTTCGGCACCGTGCGCTGGGACATGACCGGCCAGCACAGCGTGTACAACGGTCTGGCGGCGATAGCGGCGGCACGGCATGCGGGGGTGAAACCGCAGCTGGCGATCGAGGCGCTGTCCCGCTTCGGCGGCGTGAAGCGGCGCATGGAAGTGATCGCTCACGCCGGTGGCATCACCGTGTATGACGACTTCGCCCACCATCCCACTGCCATCCGCACCACGCTGGAAGGCCTGCGCAAGCGGGTGGCGGGCAACGGCCGCATCGTCGCGGTGATCGAGCCCCGGTCCAACACCATGCGCCTGGGTGTGCACAAGAGTGAACTGGCGCCCGCCGCTGCGATTGCCGATCAGGTAATCTGGTACCAGCCGCCGGGTTTGAGCTGGGGCATGGATGCGGTGGTGGCGGCCAGCACGGTACCGGCCTCGATCCAGACCAGCATCGACGGCATCGTGGCTGAAGTGATCGGCAACGCCCGGTCCGGCGACCACATCGTCATCATGAGCAACGGCGGATTTGGCGGCATTCATGCGAAAATGGCCGCCGCCCTGCAGGCCCGCTTTTCAGAGTGAAGAGTCCGGGCTGATTTTTTAATGTTTTTCAGGAGTTGAATCATGCGGATCCTTATTGTGCTGGCCTGTCTGCTGGCGCTGGCCGGTTGCAGCAAACTGACCGAGGCCAACTACGCCAAGCTGAAATCCGGCATGACCATCGAGGAAGTGGAAGCAGTGCTGGGCAGCGCCGACCAGTGCGACGAAACCTTCAGCTTCCGTCAGTGCCAGTGGGGTGATGCCAGTTCCAACATCCGCGTCAAATACCTGGGCAACAAGGTGATCGGCCTGTCGAAGAAAAATCTGCGCTGAACGGATAGTAGCTGGCCTGCTAGACTTGGGGGATGCTCCTCAAGGTGACAGCGAGGCTGACATGAGCAGAACCATGGATGCGCAGCGGGAACGCCTGCCCGGGTTGATCCGCAGCGACTACCGCCAGACGGCGGCGGATACCGGGCTGGCCCAGCCCTCCGACGCGGTGTTGCACGCGCTGCAGGAAGTGCCGCGCCACCTGTTCGTGCAGAAAGCGTTTCAGGATTCCGCCTATTCCAATTCCCCCCTGCCCATCGGCAATGGCCAGACCATCTCGCAACCCTTCATCGTGGCGCTGATGACGGATCTGCTGTTGCTGAAACCGTCTGACAAGGTGCTGGAAATCGGCACCGGCTGCGGTTACCAGAGTGCGATCCTGTCATTGCTGGCGAAGGATGTTTATTCCCTGGAAATCGTGTCGGACCTGTACAAGCAGTCCACTGAACGGCTGGCGGGGCTGGGCTACGACAATGTGCATGTGCGGCTGGGGGACGGCTACTACGGCTGGCAGGAGCAGGCGCCCTTCGATGCGATTCTGGTGGCGGCCACGGCGGACGCTCTGCCAGAGCCGTTGCTGGCACAACTGGCGCCGGGCGGGCGCATGGTGATCCCGGTGCGGGATGCCAGCGGGCGCGAGGTGCTGCAACTGGTGACCAAGGATGCCGCTGGCCAGGTGCAGGTGAGAGACACCATCGGCGTGCGGTTTGTGCCGTTGACGGGGGAGCACTGAGGGCTCCCCGCCGCAGCCGGTTTCAGCCCAGCGCTGCCGCAAGGCAGGGATTCATTTTCACCTTTGGCGGGCTGGTGAGTTTGCCTGCCTGAGCCAGCTGTTGCGCAATGACCTCCACCACATACTTCGCATCCTGATCGATGCCCGAGAATCGTCCCGAGCCCCAGGTGTACAGCCAGGGCAGACCGATGAAATACAAACCGGGAAACGGCGTGACGCCGCGCTGATGGGCCGGATAGCCGCGCCCGTTGAAGACCGGAATGTCCAGCCAGTGATAGTCCGGTGCGAATCCGATGCACCAGATCACATCCGTGATATTCGCGCTGTCCAGATCCAGTGTTTCCCGTTCCTGCGGTGGTTGCCACACGGGTTGGTAGCGACTGGCGGGTGGCGCGTCGATGCTGTTTGCCGCGATGAACTGGTCGATGCGCTCGTTGATGCCATTGTAGGTTTTGTCCGCACTGTCCAGCACGGCGGCCAGGTTGGGGCTGAAACGCAGGTGTGTTCCGTCCACATCGAGAATTTTGCCGTACAGCTCCATGCCTTCCAGCGCGAATTTGCGCAGATCGATATCACGACCGCCGTCGCGACCGGTCACATAATGATTGGTATTGTCGCGCACGCCTTCCCGGAGCGGATGTTCGTGTACCGGCATGTCGTAATATTTCATGTCGGTGAGCCAGGCCACCACATCGCGGCCACGGTAGAAGCGCGCGCAGCGGGGCGCGTCGCCCACGGCGAGCATCACGCGTTTGCCTGCCAGGTGCAGATCCTCTGCGATCTGCGCGCCGGACTGGCCGGAGCCCACCACCAGCACTGCGCCGTCGCCCAGCTGGCCGGGATTCCTGTACTGTTCTGAATGCAGTTGCCGGATGGTGCGGGGAAGACGCTCGGCGTAGCGGGGAATGACCGGGGTCTGGTAACTTCCGGAGGCGACCACCACCTGGTCTGCGCTGAATGAACCCTGTGTGGTTTCGATCCGGTAGCGTTCCCCATCGTGTTTGATGCGGGTGACAGTCGTGTGCTCCAGTACCGGCGCGTCCACCTTCCTTTCGAATGCGTTCAGATAATCGATGATTTCATCGCGCTTCATGAAACCGTGCGGATCGTCACCCGTGTAGGGATGATCCGGCAACTGGCACTGCCAGTTAGGTGTGACCAGCGTGAAGGAATCCCAGCGCTTTTCCTTCCACGCATGCAGGAGCCGGTGCTTCTCTGCCACCAGGTGGCCGATATTGTGCTGCTGGCAGTAATGACTGATGGAGAGGCCGGCCTGGCCGCCGCCGACGATGAAAACCGGATAGTGCTGCATGATAGTCTCCAGGGTTCTTTTTTTCGTGCAGTCAGGAATGAATGCGCAGCACGGTGACCGCGCCCTGGCCGGAAAACTGCTCCGCCGTTTGCCGGATGCGTTGCAGCTGGTCTGCCGCGCTGGAACAGCTGTAGCCGAATTTCTGTCTTACGCGTTCGCTCGCCAGCATCAGCGCGTCCTCACTGCGCGCCAGAAAATCCGCCAGTGGATAAGTGATTGCCGGCTGGAAAAAATCCGCCACCACGCTGGACGGCGAGTAGCAGGTTTCCTCGTGGCCATCGGGCCAGCGCACATCAAAGTAGGTTTCCGGCATGGTGTTTCCTCAGGGCAGTGAGCGGGGTGGATTGGACGTCCCAGAACAGCTCGCTCGTGGCGTCGGTGTGCACCTGGCACAGACCGCTGGCGTTGAGTGTGCCGATGGCCGCCGCTGCGATTTCCCGCCGGTGAAACCGCGCCAGCAGTGCGGAGACGTTGCGGGCGTCCGTTGCCAGCAGATAACCGTAGCTGGGAAAGGTGGTGAGCCATTGCACCCAGTCCACACCAGCCGGTTTGGGAATCGCGGCCAGATCGATATCGACACCGGTGCCGGAGGACTCCAGCAGCATCACGCAGGTGCCGAGCAAGCCGGCCTGGCTGATGTCCTTGGCGGCGGTGGCCAGGCCGCATTCGGCAATGGCTGGCAGCAGCGCGATGTCACCGCGCAGGCGTTCCGGCGGTGCCTGGGTGGCGGCGTTCCAGTGGTTGTAGGGCGGCTGATAGGCGCCGCGCAGATCAATGGCGGCAATCAGCACCTGCCCAGGTTTTGCTGCAAACGCATCCAGCACCCTGTTGGCACGTCCAAGAATCGATACCGCCAGCCTTGGCTCTGCACAGCGCAGATTGGTATGACCGCCAACGATGGGCACCTGATAGGCCCGTGACGCCGCTGCCATGCCGCGCAGCACATCGGCCGTCGCGGCGTCGTTGCCTCCCCACAGCGCGTTCACCACCGCGACAGGGCGGCCTCCCATGGCGGCAATGTCGCTCACATTCACCATCACGCCGCACCAGCCGGCGAACCAGGGATCGCTGCTGACGAACGCGTCGATAAAACCTTCGCCAGCCAGCAGATCAAACCCGTCGCCGCTGGGAATGACGGCGGCGTCATCGCCGTTGGGGAAGGGTGCCGGATACGCCTCGGCCAAGTGCCGCTGCACCAGCTGGATTTCGGTTTTGCAGTGCAGACCGGCGCTGGACCGCACGGTGTCCAGCAATTCAGTGAGTGACATGGTGAATCGACTCCGGCGGCAAATGCAGCAGGCAGGGCGCAATCTCGTCCGGCGTGGCGGCGAGCGGCCCTTTCAGCACATAGCCGGTGTAAGGTGTGTGACAGGCAGGATAACGGGACAGATCCGCTTCCATCATCACATGCGGATGATTGCGCACCGACAAACCATAGCGACTGTGCCAGTGCAGACGCTGGAACAGCTGCTCGTTCTGCTGTTGCACCTGGGCAAAGAACTGCGTGCCACCCAGGCCGTGGGCGCTGCACACCGCCAGCCGGATCAGCGCTGCGCCGATGCCGGAACGATGACGGAATTCCTGGCTCACCGCCAGGCGCGATCCCCACCATACGCCGGTGCTGTATTGATGAATGCGCACGGTGCCCACCACTTTGTCGGGCCAGCCGCCGTGATTGGCGATGGCGACGATACATTGTGCGCTGCAGTCGGTTTCGTCCTGGTCACTGTCGTCGAACAATCCCTGCTCCTGACAAAACACCGCGCGTCGCAGTGCCAGTGCCTGCTGTACTTCCCAGTCCAGGGTGGCCCATTTGATGGTGAAATCGGAATAGTGTTCGGGAAAATGCGCAGCCGTCATGGTTCAGGCCTCCAGAGCCGGCAGCGCGGTCTGGCGCTGGCGGGATTCATAACTTTTCAGTGATGAGCAGGCCCCGCAGCGCGCGCAACCGGCACTGATTTTTTCCGACAGCAGATCACCGTCCGCCAGCATCTGCGCCAGCGGTTCCAGAATGCCATTCATGAAATCGCTGTCCGGAGCAGGATGGTGCTCCAGTGCCGTGCCGGCGATCGGCACGAAAGGCACCACGAAGGGATAGACGCCCAGCGCGATCAGTTGCGTGCACAGTGCGAGAATTTCCTCCTGCGTGTCGCCCAGGCCTGCCAGGATGTAGGTGCTGACCTGGCCGCGACCGAACAGAGGCACGGCATGGGCGAAAGCCCGCATGTATTCGTCAACGGTGATATTGGATTTGCTGGGCATGATGCGCCGCCGCACGTCCGGATGAATGACTTCCAGATGCAGGCCCAGTGCATCGGCGCCGGCTTTTTTCAGTTCGTCG
>JBMOPR010000825.1:0-5410 GCA_049323075.1 Pseudomonadota bacterium | reverse complement strand
TGTCCTGGAAACCGGCTGGGGCCAGCGTCAAATAAAGGACGCCCAGGGCAACAACAGTTTCAACCTGTTCGGTATCAAGGCCGGTGGCAGCTGGGAAGGTGACGTGGCGCGCAAGCGCACGCTGGAATACCGGAACGGAATTGCCGCCCCCGAGTACGCTTCTTTCCGCTCCTACAGTTCGCTGCGTGAAGCATTTGATGATTACGTGAAATTTTTGAAGGACGGCAGTCGCTACGACAGCGTATTTGAACAGAAAAAGGCGGCAAACCAGTGGGGATTCGCGTTGCAGAAGGCAGGATATGCAACCGATCCAAAGTATGGCAACAAAATTGCAAGCATCCTGGAAAGCGACATTTTGCAGTCGACATTCAACCCTGGTTACAAGTCACTTTAACGTTCGGTAACTCACAATGGCAGATTTGGCAGGCATAGCATTATCGGGATTGAGGGCGAGTCAGACCTCTCTTTCCACTGTCAGTCATAACATCGTCAATGTTGATACTGCAGGCTACAGCCGGCAGCGTACCGAGCTGGCCACACGCATTCCACTGCAATATGGCAGCGGCTTTATCGGTCAGGGCGTGGATGTCGAAGGTATCACCCGCATCAGCAACCAGTTTGTGACCGATCAGCTGCGGCGCGATACCCAGAACTTCAATTCCTATAACTCCTATTACGAATACGCAGTACGCATGGATTCGTTGCTGGGCGATGAATCCACTGCCATTACACCGACGCTGCAATCCTTTTTTGACGGTCTGGAGGAGTTGGCCAACGATCCCTCGTCCATCGCCGCGCGTCAGGTATTGCTGAGTGAAGGGCGGGCCCTGGTTAACCGATTCAATACGGTGTATGACCAGGTCTACCAGCAGAATGAAACGCTGAATACCGAAATGGCGACCATTGCCTCGCAGGTCACCCAGCTAGCAAAAAGCATCGCCAATCTTAACGATTCCATTCGCACCGTTGCATCCAACAATGTCGGCCAGTTGCCCAATGATTTGCTGGATCAGCGCGATGAAGCCATCCGTCAACTGTCCGAACTGGTGGGCGTTCAGGTGGTGGCGGACGACAATCTGACGGTCAACGTTTTTATCGGCAGTGGTCAGCCATTGGTGCTGGGTGGGGACTCCTACACGCTGTCCACTGACACTGGCAATTCCGGAATCAGCCGCAACAACGTCATCCTGACAGCGGGCAACAATAATCAGGACATCACCGCGCAGCTCTCGGGTGGCAGGCTCGGTGGCCTGCTGCAGGTGCGGCAGGAACTGATTGATCCCATATTCAATGAACTGGGCCGCATGGCGACCGTTCTGGCTGACACCTTCAATGACCAGCATCAGCTGGGGATGGATCTGAATAACCAGCTTGGTGGCCTGTTCTTTGGCGATATCAATTCCCCCGTGGCGGAAGCGCAGCGCGTGTCCGCCAGCCTGGACAATGCCGGCGCCGCTTCTCTGTCGGTAACCATCAGTGATGCCGGCGCGTTGACCGCCGACAACTATGAGCTTCGTTTCGATGGCGCGAATTATTCGCTGATCAATGCGGCCAGCAATTCCACCATCGCTACCTTCGCAGATCCAGGCGCGGGCGGAACAGTGGTGGTCGCGTCGGAAGGTTTCACCCTGAATTTCATCGCCGGTGCTTCCGTTGCCGGAGATTCGTTCATGATTACCCCCACCCGGATGGGCGCGGCGGAAATCAGTCTTGAAATCGACAACGTGAAACAGGTGGCAGCGGCAATGCCCGTGCGCACGCAACTGCCGCAATCCAACACGGGTGCCGGCTTTGTCGAAAACGTGGTGGTGAGTGACACCACCGCAGCGGATTTCGCCACACCCTATACGCTGACACCGCCCTACACCGTGGTATTTACCAGCGCCACCACTTACGACGTCATCAACACCACCACCAGTGCAGTCGTCGTCGGTGGTGTGGCCTTTACACCGAACCAGTCGAACGGTTTGCTGCAACAGGCAGGGCTTTATCCCGCGTCGGGTTATGACGTGGTGTACAACGGCGTGCCGGCGCTGGGCGACCAGATCGTCATTCAATACAACAATGGTGGCGTGGGCGACAACCGCAACGCTTTGCTGCTGGGAAAACTCAGCTCAACCAAAACCATCGACAATGGTGCCACCACGTATCAAAGCGCCTACGGTCAGCTGGTCAGTGGCGTGGGAACCCGCACCCGCGATGCGGAAGTGGGGCAGGAAGCGTCAGAAAGCATCATGCGCCAGAGCGAAGCGCAGCGTGAATCCATTTCCGGCGTCAATCTCGACGAAGAAGCCGCCGATTTGATGCGCTTTCAGCAAGCCTATCAGGCATCAGCCCGTGTCATACAGGTATCGTCCGAACTGTTTGATTCCATTCTGAATTCGTTGTGAGGCTGATGTGCGATGAGTATTAGAATCTCGACTTCACAGACATTTACCCAGGGCACCAACGCCATTCTGGACAACCAGTCCAAAGTCAGTCTGACCCAGTTGCAGCTGTCAAAAGGCACTCGGATCCTGAAACCATCCGATGATCCGATCGGCTCTTCGGTGGCCCTGAATCTGCAACGCCAGATCGACAATACCACTCAGTACATTGCCAACGGTCAGGCTGCGCAGGCGAGGCTGGCGGTGGAAGATTCCGTGATGGACAACGTGTCCACCATTCTTGGCCGTGTTCGCGAACTGGCACTGCTTGGCGCGAATGGCACGTTGAATCATACCGATCGCGAAGCCATCTGCATCGAGATCGAACAGCGCTATGACGAATTGCTGGGCCTTGCGAATACGCAGCTTTCCTCGGGCGAATACCTGTTTTCCGGCTTTCAGTCCAACGTGCAGCCATTCAGCAAGAATGGCACGGGCAGCGTGGTCTATAACGGCGACCAAGGCGTGCAGATGATCAACGTCAACAGCACGGTCCAGGTGGAAAGTGGCAACAGTGGCGATGCGGTGTTCATGAATATCCCCACCGGCAACGGATCGTTTGTCACCGGAGCCGACGACAACAACACAGGCTCAGGCGTCATTGGTTCTGCCGTCATGGATGATCCAACCGCCTATGTCGGTGATGTCTATACCATCGACTTTTCCCTGGATGGTGGCGGCAATCTGGTTTACCAGGTCACCGGCGCCAATACCGGACCGGTTTACGCCGCGCCTCTGCCCAGTTTCGATGAGGACGGCGTCGTCACGTTCAATGGCATCAGCTACACCATCTCCGGTCTGCCAGCTCCGGGTGACAGTTTCACCGTGGAGCCCAGTTACGCGCAGGATGTGTTCACTTCGGTAAAACAGATTGTGGATGCCTTGAAAAAATCCACAGACACCGATGCGCTGCAGGCAACCTTTCGCAATGCCCTTGGTGTGGGAATGAAAAATCTGGATCAGGCCATCACCCATATGGATGAAGTGCGCGCAGGGGTGGGTAGCCGGCTGAACGTGATTGAAAGCGAAACCAATATCAACGAGAGCCTGCAGGTGGAAGCCAAATCCGCGCTGTCCCTGATCGTGGATCTCGATTATGCCTCGGCGGTAACAGAGCTGAACAAGCAGACCCTTGCATTGCAGGCGGCGCAGCAAAGCTTTGTCAAGATCCAGGGCCTCTCACTGTTTGAGTTTATTTGATATGTACAGACTTAAACGACGAAAACGTGACCAGTGGCGAGGAGGATAGATTGATACAAATCCCCGAAAGGCCCGTAAACGCATAAACGAATTTATTTACTGAGTTCCCGTATAAAAAACGCGGGACGACGCTGGAGAAAACAACATGCCTCAGATCATTAATACCAACATTTCGTCCATCAACGCACAGCGCAACCTGAACAAGTCACAGGGCGCCCTGCAAACCTCACTGCAACGCCTGTCGTCGGGTCTGCGCATCAACAGCGCGAAAGACGACGCTGCCGGTCTGGCCATTTCCAACCGGTTCACCACCCAGGTACGTGGCCTCAACGTGGCAGTGCGCAACGCCAACGACGGTATCTCCCTGGCACAGACCACAGAAAGCGCCCTGGACGAAATCACCACCGCTTTGCAGCGTATTCGCGATCTGGCGGTACAGTCCGCCAACGATTCCAACAGCTCATCGGACCGGTTGTCGTTGCAGGCGGAAGTGGACCAGCTGCTGGATGAGGTGGACCGCATTTCCACCACCACTACCTTCAACGGCCGCAATGTACTGGACGGATCGCTGAAGTCCTACTATTTCCAGATCGGCGCCAACGCCAATGAAGGCGTGGAAGTGAGCGGCGTCGATGCGCGGGTCAGTTCGCTGGGTTCCCAGCCGGGCGCGGTTCAGACTACCTTTGATGGTGGCAACGCTGCCGCTGCCAGCCAGACCAGTCTGGCGATCCAGATCGGAACCTCGGCCAACGCCACGTCGGTGGATGTCATGTCGGCGCCCAACGGTGGCACCATCACTTCTGCAACCGCAGCCGAACTGATCGACACAGAAAGCGACAACTATGGTTCGGGCTTTGCCAAATCGCTGGCGGAACGCATCAACAATCTGCGTGAAGACGGGGTGGAAGGTCTGGAAGGTGTTTATGCCAGTGCCACCACAACGTTCGATTACAGTGACGTTGCCGGAACAGCCGCCGCCGATGCTTTCGTAGGTGCCGGTAGCCTTGCGCACACGGATCTGGTGATTAATGGCGTCAATATTGGCCCGGTCGAAGTGCAGGAACGTGACGCAGATGGTGCCTTGCGCCAGGCCATCAACTCCAAGACTGAAATAACCGGTGTGCGGGCCAATCTGGACGACAATGGTCGCCTGGTGCTGTCTGCGGACGATGGCCGCGATATGGTTGTCACCACTTCCACAACGGCGTCCGACATTCTGTACGACGGCGGTGATACAGCCAACGCAACCGATATCGCCGCAATGACCAACCAGGTCAAGACCGGTGAACTGACCATCTCGGCACAGGACACCATCAACGTCACCACCACAGGAAGCCTGGCCAATACCGATACTACCGATGACAACGTGCAAGCGGTGGGTACGGTAGCCAATGCTGACATCTCCACCATCGAAGGCTGCAACCAGACCATGAAATCGATAGACAGCGCGCTGGCACAGATCGATGGCTTCCGGGGTGAACTGGGTGCGGTGCAGAACCGCTTTGAATCGACCATTCGAAACCTGTCGGCGGTATCGGAAAGTCTGGCGGCTGCCAACTCGCGTATCCGTGATGCGGACTTCGCGGCCGAAACGGCGGACCTGTCGAAGAATCAGGTGCTGCAGCAGGCCGGTATCTCGGTGCTGGCACAGGCCAATGCCTTGCCGCAGCAGGTGCTCAGCCTCTTGCAGGGCTAATGAAGCGCGGCCGACAGCCGATAGAAAAGAGGAACTTCGGTTCCTCTTTTTTTTGCTCTTTTGAAACCAGGTCGGCCGTCGTCTAATT
>JBMOPR010000824.1:0-5415 GCA_049323075.1 Pseudomonadota bacterium | reverse complement strand
GGTACCAGATTGATGACCTTGCCCTGGGTGGCCAGGCGCTCGGGGAAGCAGGTTTCCAGTGGCCCCAGATCGACGCCGTGGGGGTGCTTTTCCAGCGCCTTGAGATTCAGGTTGATGTTGCGGTCGCGGGTGTGGCGGCTGAACGGGCTGACGTCCAGCAGGGTACGACCGGTGCTGCGCGCATCCAGCCGCTTGTAGAGTGCGTTCGCCAGCTTCTTCTGCAGGTCCGACAGGGTGTCCGGCGGAGTGCCATAAGGGCCGATCCGCAATAGCAGGTCGAGCATGCCTTCCACGCCCAGCCGTTTCATGGCCTGGTATTGCAGTTCCCCGGCAGCCCATTTCAGCGGCGACTGGGAATGCAGGCGGCGGGTCAGTTCCAGCAGGATTTCCCAGTCGTGGCGGGTGTCCGGCACGGGCTGGTACAGGGCGGGGGAATACTTCGCCGTATTGCGCACGGTGACCATGCTCAGGCCAAGATCGTAGTGGCCGTGCTCCAGCGGCCCGGTGGGCGGCAGGATGATGTCGGCGTGCTGGGTGGTTTCGTTCAGATAGAAATCCACCGCGATCATGAAATCCAGTTTGCCCAGCGCCTTTTCCATGCGCTTGCCATTGGGCAGCGACAGCACCGGGTTGCCGGCGATGGTGATCAGCGCTTTCACCTGGCCCTTGCCTTCGGTGAGAATCTCGTCCGCCAACGTGGTGGCGGGGAATTCGCCGCCGAATTCCGGCAGCTTGCGCACCCGGCTCTTGCGCGAATTGAAACTGCCGGTGGCGCCGCCCAGTTCGGCAATGCCCGGCAGATCGATGGCCGGGCGGGTGAACATGACGCCACCGGGTTCATCCAGATTGCCGGTGAGGATGTTCATCAGGTTGATCAGCCAGTTGGACAGCGTGCCGAAGCTCTGGGTGGACACGCCCATGCGGCCGTAGAAACAGGCGCGGTTGGCGCTCGCAAAATCGATGGCCAGCTGGCGGATGTCTTTCGCCTTCATGCCGACCTGCTTTGCCACCCGCTGTGGCGAGAAGCCGGACACCATGTTCTTGACGATGTTGATGCCCTGCACGTGATTGGTCAGGCGCCCAGTGTCCACCAGATCCTGGCTGAACAGGGTGTGCAGCAGTGCCATCAGCAATAACGCGTCGGTTCCGGGGCGGATGAAATGATGCTGGTCGGCGATGTCGGCGGTTTCGGTGCGGCGCGGATCGATCACCACCAGCTTGCCGCCCCGTTCCTGCAACGCTTTTACGCGCTGTTTGAAGCCGGGCGCGGTGAACAGGCTGCCGTTGCTGGCCATCGGATTGCCGCCCAGGCAGACCATGAAATCGGTGCGGTCGATATCCGGCACCGGGAACAGCAACTGGTTGCCGTACAGTTTCATCGACACCAGCATCGGCGCCAGCTGGTCCACCGAAGTTGCACTGTAGCGGTTATCGGTTTTCAGGGCGTTGAAAAAAGGCACCAGCGTGAGCATGGTGCCCACGTTGTGCACCGACGGATTTCCCACATAGAGCGCCACGGCGTTCCTGCCGTGCTTGGCCTGGATGCTGCGGATGCGTGAGGCCGCTTCGTTGAAGGCATTGTCCCAGCTGATCCGTTCCCAGCCCTGGGGCGTTTTCAGCAGCGGGTAGCGCAGACGGTCGGGGTCTTCATGCAGATCCTGCAGCGCCACCGCCTTGGGGCAGATGTGGCCCTTGCTGAGCGGGTCGTGCGGATCGCCCTTGATGGACAGGATCGCGCCCTGTTCGTGGGTGATCTCGATGCCACACATGGCTTCGCACAGGTTACAGGTCCGAAGGTGCTTTTGCGGATCGGGCATGATGATTCCTTGATTTGGGCGGGCGTCCATGAAGAGGAAGCCATCTTAACCCCTGACATACCAGTCAGGAAAGCAGGCTGGTGGCAGGGCAAACAGGCTGTATATGGTGCGGTATTTTGCCGGGATTGTCGATTGTTTGCTCAGTGCGGAAAGGGGTAGTCGGGACTATACAGGGCGTTCACCCATCATGGGTGTCCGCAGCAGTAATTGGCCTTGAGCAGCCTGTTCCGGGAAAAATCGAGACGGGACAAACCATTAAAAGTGAGCAAGCACCAACCTCCTGATGAGGTCAAAAAAAGCGCGCGAAATATTCGTTGTCAAGAGTTGCTTCTGTAAGTTTATACAGTCTATTATCGAGTGCTCGACTACCCGATCGCACAAATTGTCCTGTTATCCAATATCCTCCTCAGCTATGGTGAAGCAGACACTTTTTCGCGATCGGGTAGCGCGAGCTCCCCTCCTGGCATTGCGCGTATTTTCCCTGTAACTGTCTGAAACCACGCCCTTTTTGTACCGTCTAGCAGATCTTCACGCAAAATGGTTGATTAAAACCTGCGGGTTTTGAGACCATGTGCGCCTCGAAATCCGGCAGGCCCAGGGATGTTTCAATGCGGGAGGATGCATGTCCGGTCACTACATGTCGTTTGAAGCGACCGTCACTCTTCGGCGTGATGCCGAAACCTTCATTGCCAATATCCAGCGCGGTGAACGCGCCTCGCAGTCCCTGTTGTTGCAGCAGGTGCTGGACGCTTTCGTCAATCAGTGTCTGCAGGTGTTCTTTCTCGCACCGGCGGATGTGGCGGGGCTCAGTCCGGTCAGCCGCAAGTTGCTGACCAGTGCCATTGCTACCATTCGCAAAACACTGCAACTGGTGCTGGGTCGTATCACGCGCAAGCTTGGCAATCGTGAGATGCGTCCACTGGCGCTATTCATGGACGAAGTGATGTTTCGCGAGCGGAACCGTCCGGATGGAGTGGCCTTTATCGCGTTTGAACTGGAAGACGATCTGAGTGAGCAGTTGCGGCAGTTGCAACGGGCTTGCCGGGCAGGACATGACGACGTGACCGACGCGATGGTGACGGCATTCCAGAGCATGGCAGAGGAAGGGATCACGCGTTTCTTTGCGGAGCCTGTGGCCACGCTCAATCTGGGGCCGGTGCTGGGCAAGATTGCCGAGATGGGTGTCGACACGACGCGCTCGGTCACTTCCACGCTGATTCGCCGTTTGTTTGTCATGCTCACTCATGAGCAGATGGCGGCTGTGGTGGAGTATTTCTGCGGCATGATCACCGACGAGGCGCCGGACGTGCAGACCCCGGTGGTGGATCAGGTGGAGTGGGCCTGAACGTCCCTCAACGCTTGCGTGCCAGCGTGATGCCGTCTGCCATCGGCAACAGGCTGATGTCCACCCTGTCATCTCCTTTCAGTTTCAGATTCAGTGCGCGCAGGGCGACGGTATCGATGTCCTGCACGCGTTCGTCCGCCACCCGTCCGCTCCACAGCATGTTGTCGAACAGGATCAGGCCGCCCGGTCGTACCAGTTGCAGGCTGCGCTCGTAGTAGGCATCGTAGTTTTCCTTGTCGGCATCGATAAATACCAGATCGAAACGGTTGTGCTGGCTTTCCCGCAGCAGCTCGTCGAGTGTGTCGAGGGCGGGGGCGAGTCGCAGCTGGATGCGATGGGAAAGCCCCGCTTCCTGCCAGTAACGCCGTGCGATGCCGGTCCAGTGTGCGTCGATGTCGCAGCACAGCAGCAGGCCGTCATCCGGCAGCGCCCGCGCCAGGCAAAGGCTGCTGTAGCCGGTGAAGGTGCCGATCTCGATCATGCGGCGGGCGCCGATCAGACGCGCGATCAGTTCCATGAACTGGCCCTGTTCCGGCGCGATCTGCATGCGGGCCAGTGGATCGCGCGCGGTTTCGGCCTGTAGCCGCTGCAGCAGGCTGTCTTCGCGTACCGAGTGGGCCAGCAGGTAGGGGTACAGTGCTTGCAGGTCCAGGGTGGAGGTATTGGACATGGTGGCCGGCTCCGGTGTAGGTGGAAGTGGGTGTAAAGGATGGTGTGGAGGAGCGTGTGAATGGAAATGTACCGGGATTCCAGCCCAGGGCAAAGGGCGTGTCATCATAAGCGCTGGCTATATTGAATTCGTTCGACTTTCTTGTCGGTTATAAGCATCTAACTTTTTAATCTTTTTAAAGCGGCGGGTCGGTTGTTAGGATGCCGCGCTAATACCCTCTTTTTCCGGACAGTAGTAATGGAATTCGAAATTGGTTATGTCATTGCCGGCCTGGCAGTGGGCTTTATCGTCGGCATGACAGGCGTGGGGGGTGGTTCCCTGATGACGCCCATCCTGCTTTATTTCAATGTGCCTGCCACCACTGCGGTGGGTACGGATCTGCTGTATGCCGCCGTTACCAAGGCGGGCGGTGTGGTAGCCCACGAGAAACAGAAGAACATTGACTGGCGTATTACCCTGATGCTGTCGTTCGGCAGCATTCCGGCGTCGCTGCTGACCTTGCTGGGCATGCACTATATCGGCTTTTCCAGCGGCAGTGTCGACAGCCTGATCCGTACCACGCTGGGTGTGATGCTGATCTTTACTGCCGCCGTCATTATCTTCAAGCAGCCACTGATGGCGTTTTCCCACAAGCGGGATTTTGTGCTGATGCGGTTGCCGCAACGCACCCGCGATATTGCTACGGTCATCACCGGTCTGGTGCTGGGTGTGGTGGTGACAGTGACGTCAATCGGTGCCGGCGCGCTGGGAACCATGGCGCTGTTCATGCTGTATCCGTTGTTGCCGACGACGCGCCTGATCGGCACCGAGATTGCGCACGCGGTGCCGCTGACCCTGATTGCGGGTTTGGGGCACGCGGGCTTCGGTAACGTGGATTGGCATCTTCTGGTCAATCTGCTGATTGGTTCGCTGCCGGGTATCTATATCGGCAGCCACCTGACCGGCGCGATTCCCGACAAGGCCTTGCGTCCGGCCCTGGCGGTCATGCTGATGTATGCGGGCGGCAAGCTTGTCGCGGTAATCTGAAACCGCTTACTCCTCTTCCGTCACCCACTGGATGATGTGTTCGCCGCTGGCGTCGATCTGCAGCCAGCGGTCCGGGTCGTCGCCCTTGCTCCAGGCACTTTCATTGCAGCGCACGGTGGCGTTCAGTGCCGCAAAGGCGGCGCGGCCCAGTTCCACGTCATTTGCCCAGGGTGTCTGCCGGCTGTTGATCCAGATGGATGCAAAGCCGGTGCGGCCCGCGTTCAGCACAATCATCCCTTCGCTGTCATGACCCTGATGGGTGCCGATGAACTTGCAGCCCTTTTTGCTCTGGCTGCGTAGTTTGAATCCTTCGAACTGTTGTGTCAGCCACGCGATCATGGCATCCAGATCGTTGGATTCCACATAGATTTCGATGTCGTCCAGATAATCCAGTGTGTTGTCGGCCATGGGCTATTTCACCAGCAGGTTGCGCAGAATGGTTTCGTAAATCGAGGACAGGGTGTCGAGGTCATCTGCCTTGATGCGTTCATTGAGCTGGTGAATGGTGGCGTTGACCGGTCCCAGTTCCACCACCTGCGCACCGGTAGGGGCGATGA
>JBMOPR010000823.1:2046-5425 GCA_049323075.1 Pseudomonadota bacterium | reverse complement strand
CCCTGGCGCAGGCGGTTGTTCGTCTTGCCGACGATCGCACTACGTACGCCGCCATGGCATCCTGCGGCAAGGACTATGTGGAGCGTCACTTTGACCGTGATGTACTGGCACAGCGGTTTGCCGATGCCATTCACACAACACTGGTTGGCGAACAGACTGTTTCGGTTCAGCCATGAATCCATTGAATGGTATCTGCGCCACGGGATCACAATGCCACTGATCGCCACGCTGATGACAGCCTTGTTCATAACAGTGGTCATGATTCCGTATCTGATGCGGTATGCGGGAACGCTCGGTCTGGTAGATTTGCCCAACGAAAGGAAGGTGCATTCGCACTCAGTTCCGCGCATCGGTGGTGTGGCCATCGTTTTTGCGTTTCTGGTTCCCTTTGTCATCTGGTTTCCCAAAACCCAGGAATTTGCGGGCATCATTGCCGGCGTTGTGCTGCTGTTCATTTTCGGCGTCTGGGATGATCGCAGGGATATCAGCTATCGGCTGAAGTTCGGCGGACAATTGCTGGCGGCGGTGGCTGTCGTGGCGGTGGGAGACATTCGCATCGAATGGATTCCGTTTCATTCGCAGCCGCTGGAATCAGTATGGATCAGCTGGGCGCTCACCATCTTTTGCCTGCTGGCCATCACCAATGCCATGAATCTGGCAGACGGGCTGGATGGACTGGCCGGGGGGGCGTCGATTCTCAGTTTCGGCCTGGTGGGATTGCTGTCCTATCAGTCCGGCTCCTATCCGCTGGTGCTGACCACCTGTGCCGTTGCCGGCAGCATCCTGGGTTTTCTGCGTTTCAATTCACATCCGGCGCGCATTTTCATGGGTGACACTGGCAGCCAGTTCCTGGGATTCATCCTGGGTGTTCAGGTCATTCTGCTGACGCAGAAAGTGAACACCGCCATGAGCTCGGCCCTGCCGCTGCTGATTCTGGGATTGCCGGTAATTGATACGGCTTCCGTCATGATCCGGCGCATTGTCACGGGGCGTTCGCCTTTTTCACCCGACAAGAATCACATTCACCACCGTCTGCTGCAGATGGGCCTTTCCCACTACGAAACCGTGGTGGTGCTGTATTTCATCCAGTGTGCGTATATTTTTCTCGCCTATCTGTTGCGCTTTCATGTGGACGCGGTGGTACTGTCTGCGTTTGCGCTGTATTCGCTGACGCTGCTTGCCGTCATTCAGCTGGCGTTGAGGGGTGATTGGGTCCGGCGCCACTCGGTCAGCATGGGAACTGCTGGCGCACTGCTGACGGGGCCATTCCGGCAGATTTCCCACCAGTCACGGCTGAACAACCTGCTGCAGGTTGCGCTGGTTCTGGTGGTTCCGGCCTATTCGCTTTACGCCGTATTCAGTTCGGATCTCCTTTCGCCTGATATTGGCGTGCTGGCTGTGATGCTGGCACTGATGATGGCAGTAAATATTGCGGCGCCTTCCAAGCGGGGCTGGCTGGATGCCATCGGCATGTATACGGCCTGTGCCCTGATCGCCTATCTGGGTTACCAACCCGAGCGACCGGCCGTCTGGCTGCTGGCTACGGACTGGTTTCTGGTGCTGCTGCTTGGTGTCGCAGTCTGGCTCTCGGTGATGGCGACCAGCCACCGCATGTTTGAAACCAGTCCGCTGGATTTTCTGGTGATACTGCTGACCATCCTGGTACCGCTGCTGTTCGGCCAGTTCGAGCGCCACGCGGAAATTCTGCTGGCGGTGGTGAAATTCATTGTCCTGTTGTATGCCTTCGAATATATCCGCCATGGCGACAGGCTAATCAATATCAACCTGATCAGAGCGGTGCTGATGGTATGCCTGGGCGTGATCGGTCTGGGGGCCGTCATTTGAATTCTGCGTTCTCAAAACTGTAACCTTTTTGCAGCATTGCTGTG
This sequence comes from Pseudomonadota bacterium, assembly GCA_049323075.1. Lineage (GTDB taxonomy): Bacteria > Pseudomonadota > Gammaproteobacteria > Pseudomonadales > Ketobacteraceae > Ch67. Next base: position 3,536 of record JBMOPR010000823.1, on the reverse strand, counting down.
ACATAGTTTGCCGGCTTCGTCTGCAATTACCGGAAACCTGTCATTTATGTGTATTCGCCTTTATCACCTTCTCCTGGTTGTGCTGTTGTCTGCGGTAATGGCGGCGTGCGGTGGCGCCGAGGGCCGTAAACAGAAATACCTGGACCAGGCGGAAGCAAGCTTTGCAAAACAGGATTATGAGAAGGCCCGTATCAGTTACAAGAATGTGCTGCAGATTGATCCAAAGGACGTAAAGGGCCGCGAAGGCTATGCCAGAACACTGGAGCGCCTGAAGGACTGGCGCGGCGCTGTGGGCCAGTACCGTGCCATCATTGAAGACGATCCGAAGAACAACGCTGCAAAAATCAAGCTGGGGCAGTTGTATCTGCTGGCAAAGGCGCCCGATCTGGCGCTGACGCTGGCAGAAGAAGTGCTGGCCGTCGACGCGATCAATGACGCGGCACTGGCGCTCAAGGCCGGTGCGCAGAGCCAGATGGGCAAGTCGGCAGAGGCGCTGGTCAACGCGGAGCAGGCCTACAAGCTGAATAAATCCAGTCTCGATAACATCATCCTGCTTGCGTCCATCTACGCAGGCATGAAGCGGCAGGATGATGCCATCGCGCTGCTGGAAACCGAAACCGCCAATCATCCTGCCAGTTCCAGCATCTATACCATGCTGAGCCAGATCTATATGGCGACCCAGCGCACCGCGCTGGCAGAGGGTGCAATGAAAAAGCTGATAGAGCTGAATCCGTCGGTCGTCGGTTACAAGGCCCAGCTGGCGCGCTTTTATGAACTCAGTGGACGCAAGGATGAAGCCGAATCCATCCTGAAAGCTGCCGTGGCCGGCGATCCTGCGGGCGTCGATAGCGTGATTGCGTTGCATCGTTTTTATCTGCAGCGCAACGATCAGGAAAAGGCGGAGCGTGTGCTGCGTGATGCAATCGCGGTGGCACCTGAAAATCATGATCTGCAACTGAGCCTTGCTGGCTTCTTCCTGTCGCAGAAAAATATCGAGAAAGCGCGTGAAATCTATACGGCTCTGCTGGAAAAAGATGATGCAACCGTGCTCAAGGCCAAAACCCGCCTGGCCTACCTGTCCAATCTGGAAGGGAAGGTGGATGAAGCACTGGTGACTCTGGAAGAGGTGTTGAAGGAAAACCCGGCGGATGTTGAGGCTCTCAAACTGCGCGGCGCCATCAATCTTGCCCGCAACAAGCCGGTGGACGCCATCAATGACCTGCGCGCAGTAATGAGTGCAACGCCGGATGCACCGGATGTGATGAAGATGCTGGGCCGGGCTCACCTGCTTAACCGGGAAAACCAGCAGGCGATCGATCTGTACAAGGCAGCCCTGAACCTGCAGCCCGGTGATGTTGAGTTGCGGCTCCAGCTGGCGGACCTGTATGCCACCATGGGCGAGAAGAATGAAGCTGCCAAGCAGCTGGAAGCCTCCAACAGAATTGCGCCGAACAATGCCGTGATCCTGGAAAAAATGGTGCGCACCTATA
>JBMOPR010000823.1:0-2036 GCA_049323075.1 Pseudomonadota bacterium | reverse complement strand
ATATTGATTCGCAGTATCTGGATGATGCGGAAAATGTACTGGAAGACCTGCAGAAGCTGGACCCGCAAAGCCCCCGCACCGCTTACTACCAGGGCGTGATTTATCAGGGCAGAAACAAGCATCAGGCCGCATTGGCGGAGTTCGACAAATCGATTGCCTTGAAACCCGGTGCCTCCGAACCCATGGCCGCCAAGGTGAAGAGCTACATTGCGCTCAAGCAGATCGATGAAGCGATAGCCTGGCTGGCCGGCATGGAAGGTGGCGATCAACCCAATCCTGTTGCACTCAACCTGCAGGGTGAGTTGCATATGGCCAAGAAGTCCTGGGATAAGGCACGGCAGTATTTTCAGCGCTGCGTCGACGCCAAACCTGAATGGTGGATTCCCTACCGCAATCGCGCCATGGTGGAGAGTGCCGAGAAGAACGCCGACAGCGCCTACCAGTATCTTGCAGGAGTAGTCGATGCCGTGGATAGCGCACCATTGCGTATCGAGATGGCCAACTACGCGGAACGCAGTGGCCGGTACGACAGCGCCATCCAGCAGTATGAATCTGTACTGGCAAAAAATGCCGACAATCAGGTTATCGCGAACAATCTGGCGATGCTCATCGTAACCTACAAGAAAGATGCGCAGAGCCTGAATCGCGCCAAGCAGCTGGCAGACAGTCTGTCAGCTTCCGATAATCCATCATTTCTGGATACGGCGGGCTGGGTGCAGTCGGTTGCGGGTGATTATCAGCGCGCGCTGCCCATGATCCAGCAAGCGCTGCGGGCTGCGCCGGATGATCCAGCTATCCAGTATCATCTTGCCATGACCTATCTTGGCGCCAGTGACAAGGCCAATGCCGAGCGCTATCTGGAAAGAGCGCTCGAAAGCGACAGGAAATTCCATGGTCGGGAAGAAGCGGAAAAAATTCTTGCACAATTGAAGCAGCAGAGCTGAGTAGTTGGGGGTTGCAAATGAATACGGGAATGAAAACAGGAACAGCAGTGTTTCGATCGATATGGTTATTGATGCTGGCGTTGCTGATGATTCAGCAGGTAAATGCCGCCACCTTTACGGACGAATTGAAGATCGGTGACAGACACGATATTGAAACCCGCTCTTTCGCACTGAAGGCCGGATCTCACAAATTCAGTATTGCCGATGCCTTCGCTGGTTCCAGCCAGAAGATGGCGTCGGCGCAGGCATTTCTGGTCAGCGGTGATCGCCTGCTCGCCAGCGTCGATCTGTCACGGCTGAATGCCAGCTTTAAGCTTGCCGCCGATACCGAGGCCACCCTTTATGTAGCAGGCAAGCCGGCCTCAGTACACGGATTGCTGCTGACACGGCTGGAGCGGACCGGCGCAGCCGCGCCATTGCTGGATGAGCCTTTCCTGTTCAGTAAAGCGTCCGAGCCCTTGCGCACATATGAATTCGAGCAAACCTACATTCTCAGCAAAACCGCACCCGTCACGCTGGATCTGACCGATTTTAGTGCCTCTGGTATGTTGCCGCTGACACCTTTCAGCAGCCTGCTGGTTCTGATGACGCACCGTGGCGATGATGGCCGGTTTACCTATTTCTATTCGGACGTTGCCTCTCTTGAAGGTGGACCCGAACTTAGCCACACCATTGCGTTGTCGCCTGGAAATCTCTTCATTCAGATCGTTGCACTGGCGCCGGACACGGGTATTTCGCAGCTTGGCTGGTCGCTGAAGCAGGATGCAGTTGAGCTGGCCGGGGAGGTGTTCCAGATTGACGACAACGCCTCTGAGCCGGGCGTGGTGGTTGGCGAATTCAATCTCGCCGAGCCGGCCGTCATTGACGCTACGGCCGCCATTCTGTCGCAGCAGGCCAGCGATTTTTCCGTGGCTATCGCCTCAGCCAGCAATGGTGACGTGGTGGAATTGAGCCGGCAGGATCTGCAGGTCACCAGCAGTCTGGCGGCGGGTCGTTACAAGGTGCTGCTGCTCAAGGACGACAACGGCAGCGGGCTGGTCGGCATTGAAATAAAGTCCGGTGCGTCAACATTGCTGGCAACTCCGGTGTCAC
>JBMOPR010000822.1:0-5459 GCA_049323075.1 Pseudomonadota bacterium | reverse complement strand
ACGTTATTTTTTGTAAGAATCCATCCCTGATAAAACTGACAATTTTTTTGCACGGATAAATTGATAGGAAACAAAAATGCGCTGTACCCGCCCTAAGTGAAAATGCAGCGGCGACAAACGTGCAACGATCGGTTCGCGGAAATTTTTCGAAGCTCCATTTTCATTGGATGCGATAACCGTTGTGCGTGTCGACATACCAATTGGAACGCTGCTTCACTGCATGAAAAAATCCAGAGCTGTAGCACCGTATGCAGGCCATGTCTTCAGGCCATAGGCAGAATCGCGCCCCCACATCGTCTTTCACTTCCTGGCGGGGTTGTGGTCGCAACCTGTGATCGCGGCGGGCCGTGCTGCCATGACCGTTACCGGGCGCCAATAGTGCCTTGCTTTTCTGCACCTGCACTGCTGCTGGCAAGGCTGGACTTCCGCCCGGACAGCCTTTACCTTTCAGCCTGCGACCTAGCGGTCATCCACTGTTCCTAGTTCCCCGATCATCAAGGAGTTCCCATGGCAGGCCCCCTCAGCGGCATACGCATCATCGAACTGGCCGGCATCGGCCCCGGTCCCTTCTGCGGCATGATGCTGGCGGACATGGGCGCGGACGTGATCCGGGTGGAACGGCCCGGTGGCAATCCCGGTGACGCAGGGGGCCATGACATCCTGTTCCGCAATCGCAAAAGTGTGGCGGTGAACCTGAAAACACCGGCCGGCGTGGAAACCGTGCTGCGCCTGTGCGAAAAAGCCGATGGTCTGTTTGAAGGCTTCCGCCCGGGCGTGGCTGAGCGGCTGGGCGTGGGACCGCAGGTGTGTCTGGCACGCAATCCGAAGCTGGTGTACGGCCGCATGACGGGCTGGGGACAGACGGGTCCGCTGGCAAAGGCAGCGGGGCATGACATCAATTACATCAGCCTGTCCGGCGCACTGCATGCCATGGGGCGGCGCGGTGAAGGCCCGGTGCCACCGCTGAATCTGGTAGGCGATTTCGGTGGCGGCGGCATGATGCTGGCATTCGGCATGGTGTGCGGCATTCTGGAAGCGTCACGCTCGGGCAAGGGACAGGAAATCGATTGTTCGATGGTGGAAGGCGCCGGCGCGCTGATGGCGATGTTCTATGGTCTGCACGGCATCGGCCAGTTCAGTGATGAACGCGGCACCCACATGCTGGATTCCGGCGCGCATTTTTACGATACCTATGCCACCGCCGACGGCAAATACATCAGCATCGGCAGCATCGAGCCGCAGTTCTACACGCTGCTGAAGCAGCAGTTGCAGCTGGATGAATCGGTGTTTGGCGAACAGTTGAATCCGCAGCGCTGGCCGCAGCAGAAAGAAAAACTGGCGGCGATTTTCCGCACCCGCACCCGCGATGAATGGTGCAAGCTGATGGAAGGCACCGATGTTTGCTTCGCGCCCGTGCTGGGGCTGGAAGAAGCGCCACGCCATCCCCACAATCTGGCCCGCAACAGTTTCGTGCCGGTGGGCGACATGCTGCAGCCGGCACCGACGCCGCGTTTCAGCCGTACGCCCTCCGGCACCCCGCGCCCGATCAGTGCGCCGGGTACCGATACCCGTGCGGTACTGGACGACTGCGGATTTTCCAGCGCTGAAATTGACGCACTGCTGGCAAACGGAGCCGTAGCGCAGGTTTAAAAAAAAACGGGGCCATAAAATAGGGCGCCATAAAAAAAGCCCGGCGGTTGGAATGACCGCCGGGCTTTTTTTCGACTTCCGTATTTTCAGTGCTTTCCGCAACCTACACGCCGTTGCGATTATGCTTCGATACCCACGATATACCAGGGCGAACCCGCCTGGGCCGTGTCACGCTCCAGGTGCCAGATATCGGTGATGGGTTCTTCCACACCTTCCACCGTATCACGGTAGCGGCCGCTGAACTTCACGCTCACTTCCGCACGGCTGCCGATCTGGTCGGCCCGCACCAGTTCCGCATCCACAAACAGCACTTCGGTATGTTGATCGCCCACCAGGGTGGCGCGCTCGGCCCGCAAATCGTTGTACAGCTCGGGGCTGACATATTCCTGGATTTTCGCCAGATCGTTCTTGTTCCAGGCGTCCTGCAGGGTGCGGTAGTGATCACGGGCACCGGCCAGAAATGCGGTCAGGTCAAAACCGGCCGGCAGATTGAACGGCACCTGGCTGACACCGAAGCCGCTGCCGGCCGGTGTGAACACCGCGCCACCGGACGATTTGTTCTCGAAATCGAAGGCGCGCCGCTCACTGTTGTTGCCGCCCTGCCCACCGGCGTAGACCGGTGCCGGGCTGCTCGCCACAGGACGCCGGCTGCGCAACAGCTTGAAGATCACAAACGCCAGCAGGCCGATGATCAGGATGTCCATGAACTGGATGCCCTCGAAGGCACCACCGCCTATCAGCGCTGCAATCAGGCCACCCGCCAGCAGACCGCCCATCAGACCACCGAGCATGCCTCGCTTGCCCGCAGCGGCTGCGGCGCCGGGCGCTGCGGTCTGGGTAGGAGCATCCGGCTTTGCGGCCGGCGCCGGCGCCGTCTGGTAGGAACGGCCGAAGGATTTGCTGCCACCGAATTTCTTGGCCTGCGCCTCGGTGGCGGTAAAGGCGAACACAAACAACATGGCGACAATTGCCCATATATTTTTCATGGCTTTATCCTTTCCATTGATGACACAACTGTCGACATATTATGTCGATTGCACCGGGAAGACAACCGGTCCGGAAGACGCCATCTGCGTGGGCGCCACACCGTACCAGCGCTTGAAGGCTCGCGAAAATGAACTGACGTCCTGATAGCCGGCCAGAAACGCCAGCTGGGTCACCGTCACACCCTCCACGCCTCGATAGCGTTCTACCAGTTCGCGCCGCGCGGTTTCCACCAGCTGCAACCAGGTAACACCCTCCTCCTTCAGCTTGCGTTGCAGGGTCCGCACACCCAGCTGGAAATTCTCTGCCGCCTCAGCCAGCGTGGGCTCGCCAGCCGGCAGCCGTTCCGCTATCCATTTGCCAAGCGCCGCGATGAACTGCCCCTGGTTGCATTGACGCAAGCGCTGACGCAGGGTGAATTCGATCAGGTCGCACAGCTCGCTGTCGCCGCTGCCGAGCAACCGGTCCTCGTCCGCGCGGTGCAAAACAAGCACGAAGGCATCACCACTGCGCAGTGGGCAGCGGAAAAAATGCCGCAGGGCATCATGCGCGGATTCCATGCCGGCCGGCACCTGGATCTGCGCGGGATCAAAGCGTTCCTGCAACCGCGCCCGCAACAGACGCACAAAGCTGGCCAGCACAAACAGCAAAGCCTGCGGATGCGGCACATGAGCGCCGGACGGCGCGAATTTCAATGCAATCTGCTGTGGCAGATACAACACCTGCGGTGTAACCAAATCACTCACCAGTCGATGATAGCGTGCGACACGGTGCAATGATTCCTGAATCGTGCCACCCGCCGCCAGCGACAATCCCAGCGCACCGAAATGGGGATAGTCGGCAAAACGTGACAGGCTGATCCCGAGGACAGGGTCCTGCAGTTCCTCCATTGCTGCATTCAGCAGGTCCGTGGTCAACCGAACGGTGATGGGGGTCTCCACTGTCATCGCCGATACGGCGGGAAATCCCTGTCGCCGCAGCAAGACAGAAAAATCCAGCCCCCGGCTGCGATACAGCTTTTCCAGCGCCCGCACAAAAATACCGGTGCTGTAATTCACGATGTCCATGTCGTCTCCAATCAACCTGTTGGCAGCCAATGCCGAGCTGAACCAGCACCACACCGGTACGCTTCCGGCACCACACAACCGTGCATCACCAAAAAGGAAGTACCGACATGAGCACCCATCCTCCGAACGTAGCGACAAATCTCGACAAACAGATCCAGCGCGACATCACCGCCATCAGCAACGACGTCCGCCAGCGCCATGGCTGGCTGCAGCATCAGGACGCGATCGGCTTCACCATTTTTGCAATCAGCATCGCCGGCATTCTGCTGAATGCATGGTTGTATGTGGCCGGAATGATGCCGGCCTGGCAAGTGATCCTTCTGACCGCCTTCTGGACATCGCTGCTGCATGAACTGGAACATGACCTGATCCACTGGATGTATTTCAAGAAGAATAAATTCCTGCACCACCTGATGATGCTCGGCGTGTATCTGTTCCGGCCCACCACCATCAACCCCTGGGTGCGACGGCATCTGCATTTTCACCATCACAAGGTATCGGGTTCGGCTTCCGACCTGGAGGAGCGCGGCATCACCAACGGCGAAACGTGGGGCATAAAACGCCTGCTGATGGTGGGCGACAACATGCTGGCGGTATATTTGCGGCCACTGCAGTATCTGCTGGAACCGCTGCGGCTTTACCGCAAAGGAGTGATCAGCGGCCGCGAGCTGCGGGCCATGCGGCTGATCGGACTGCTCAGCTACAATCCGCTCGGCGTCGCCGTCTATGCGCTGTGGCATTTCTTCCTGCTGTACTGGGTGGTGAACGCGCTGACAGGGATTACCGGTTTCGCTTCGCCCTGGCCGGAAATCGTCAACCAGCAGATGCCCTGGGTATCGACACTGGTGGTGACGCTGATTGCGCCCAATGTACTGCGAACCTTCTGCCTGCATTTCATCTCGTCCAACATGCATTATTACGGCGACAACGAACCAGGCAACATCACCCAGCAGTGCCAGGTGCTGAATGTGTGGTGGCTGTTGCCGCTGCAACTGTTCTGCTTCAATTTCGGCAGCACCCATGCCATCCATCATTTCGTCGTCAAGGACCCCTTCTACATCCGTCAGCTGTCTGCGCGGCGCGCGCATGCCGTGCTGCGAAAGTACGGTGTCCGCTTCAATGACCTGGGAACGTTCAGACGCGCCAACCGCTACAGCCTGACATTCAGACCCTCAAGCTGACCTTCGCTACTGCAACCTTGTTTTCACCGCTGCGACTTCGCGTTGTCCCTGGTGAGACGCTCCTGTCATCTGGTCCAGATGCAGGAGCGTTTTTTATGCGACAAAATTGAATGAAAATCGGATGCGCTATCAAAGGGAACGGCTTGCCATGAAGTGATCGAAATCCTGGTAGAAGGCTTCCTGTGTTGCAAAGAAAAGATGCTGAATTTCATCAGACGCCTTGTCATTGGGAATCATGCGGGTGTTAAAAATACGCAGCCCCAGCTGCACAAAGCTGTTGTCCAGCGCCACCACGCTGCCTTCCACAGAAGCATTGATCAGGCCCGGCTCGCCGGTGTTATTGAATGCCACCGCCGCTGTGATGCCGTTGCCCAGATTGCCTTCGCAGGCCACAGTGAAAAATTCGGTGACGATGCTGTCGATATTGCCGGGAATAAACGCATCGATCACGCTGGTGGAAACCACGCCCAGGAACGCGCCATCCACCGTCACATCAGGCACCGTATTGATATTGGTATCGAGCCGGAGCTGGTTCGCATCGGGACTGTAACGCAACTGTGCCGTCAGGTTGCTCACA
>JBMOPR010000821.1:0-5471 GCA_049323075.1 Pseudomonadota bacterium | reverse complement strand
CCCCCGCCGCGCCAAACCGCCGGCACCCCCGTAAACCAGCCCGACACCGGCCACCCAATTACGGCTTTTCCTGCTCCGCGCTTCCGGTATATGCTAGAAACCATCCTCACCATTCGCAGGGCGTATACCGCAGGCATTTTGAACCAGATAGTGACTACCCAGCAGCTCAAACTCGAACCCGCCGATTCCCGCCGCCTCGCTCGTCTGTGCGGGCAATTCGACGAAAACCTCCGCCAGATCGAAGAACGCCTCGACGTCCAGATCAAGAACCGGGGCAACGCCTTCCAGCTGACCGGACATCCGGATCAGGTCGCCACCGCCAGCACCGTACTGGACAGCCTCTACCGCGACACCTTCGCCAACCGTGAAATCACCCCCGACCAGGTGCACCTGCAACTGAGCGAGTGCCTGATGGATGCAGGGCTCAGCGGCATTGGCACCCCACTCACCTCCGGCCTGCACGATGATCCGGAATCCGGCGAACTGAGCGTGCGTACCCGCAAGGGTGCCATCAAGCCCCGGGGCGAAAACCAGAAGGATTACGTCCGCAAGATCTTCCGCCACGACATCAACTTCGGCATCGGTCCCGCCGGTACCGGCAAGACCTACCTGGCGGTGGCCTGCGCGGTGGAAGCGCTGGAGGCGGAAAAGGTCCGTCGCATCCTGCTGGTGCGCCCGGCGGTGGAAGCGGGTGAAAAACTGGGCTTCCTGCCCGGCGACCTGGCGGAAAAGATCAATCCCTACCTGCGTCCGCTATACGACGCGCTGTATGAAATGCTCGGCTTCGAGCGGGTCGCCAAGTACATCGACCGCCAGATCATCGAAGTGGCCCCGCTGGCCTACATGCGCGGTCGCACCCTTAATAATTCCTTCATCATCCTGGATGAAAGTCAGAACACCACCCGGGAGCAGATGAAGATGTTCCTGACCCGGATCGGTTTCGGTTCCAAGGCTGTCATCACCGGCGACTACACCCAGATCGACCTGCCCCGGGGCACCCAGTCCGGTCTCAGGCACGCCATGGATGTATTGCAGGGCATCGACGAAATCGGCTTCACCCATTTCGACTCCAAGGACGTGGTGCGCCACACCCTGGTGCAGCGCATCGTCGAAGCCTACGACCATTACGAAACCACGGAAGAGAAGGATCGCCAGGAAAAGCGGATACAGCGCGAGCGCGAATACCGCAACCGGGAACAGCCGGCGCAATGAGCGCGCCTGCCGCCCTGGAGCTGGACCTCCAGATTGCATGCGAAGCATCCGACCTTCCCGCCGAAGCCGATTTCACGGGCTGGGTGCAGGCCGCACTTGACGGCGCCGGCTTCAAGGCGCCGCAGGATATGCCCACCGAAATGACCATCCGGGTGGTCGATACCGAAGAAAGTCGCGAACTGAACCGCACCTATCGCGACAAGGACAAGCCGACCAATGTGCTGTCGTTTCCGTTTGAAGTACCGGATGATGTTGAACTGGCCCTGCTGGGGGATCTGGTGATCTGCGCACCGGTGGTGGCACAAGAATCGCAAGAACAGGACAAGACCACCCGTGCCCACTGGGCCCACATGGTGGTACACGGCACGCTGCATCTGCTGGGGTTCGATCATGTCGAAGCAGATGAAGCGGCCGAAATGGAGACGCTGGAGGTGCAGATCCTGGGCAAACTGGGCTTTGCAGACCCCTACGTAATCGATAACTAAAATGGAGTGACACGCGTCATCATGAACGACGACCACAGTCGTAATGGTTCATCGGGCCGAACCTTTCTCGACAGAATCGCGAATTTTCTTTCCGGTGAGCCAACCACCCAGGCCGAAGTTCTGGAAATCCTGACCAACGCCCACCGCTCGGGGCTGATCGATTCCGAAGCGCTCGGAATCTTCCAGGGCGCCATGCAGGTGTCCGACATGCAGGTGCGGGAGATCATGGTGCCACGCTCGCAGTGCGTGGTGCTGTCCGCCACAGCGAAGCCGGAAGAATACCTGCCTCTGATCATCGAATCCGCCCACTCCCGTTTCCCCATCTACAGTGATTCACCCGACAACATCATCGGCATCCTGCTGGCGAAAGACCTGCTGGATCTGGTGGCCCGCAACCGCCTGGACAAGACCCCGCTGAAAGAGATGATCCGCCCCGCCACCTGCGTGCCCGAAAGCAAGCGCCTGAATGTGCTGCTGCGGGAATTCCGCCAGACCCGCACCCACATGGCAATCGTGGTAAACGAATATGGCAAGATGTCGGGCCTGGTGACGATCGAGGACGTGCTGGAGCAGATCGTGGGCGAGATCGGCGACGAGCACGATTTCGACGATGACTACCTGATCAAGCCGGGCAAGGGCAATGAATTCGTGGTGAAGGCGGTGACGCCGGTGGACGAGTTCAACGAGCACTTCGGCACAACCTTCGGCGAGGACGAATACGACACGATTGGCGGAATTGTGCTGGGTCAGTTCGGACGACTGCCGAAACGGGATGAAAGTGTCAACATCGGCAAGTACAATTTCACCATCCTCAACGCCGACAATCGGGCGATCCGTCTGCTGAAAGTCAGCCCGATTCAACACTAAGACCTTTTCATGAATTTCAATCGTACCCCGACTGCGGGTGGCAAAGGCCACCTGCTGGCCCTGCTCGCAGGCGCTGTTTTCCCTTTGGGCCTGGCGCCGCTGGATCTGTGGCCGCTGATTCCGGTGTCCATGGCCGTGCTGGTCTGGCTGCTGGAGGGCCTCAAGCCCGGGCAGGCGTTCAAGCGCGCCTGGTGGTATGGCATCGGGTTCAATGGGGTGGGCGTATCCTGGGTCTATGTGTCGATCCATTATTTCGGTCACACGCCCCTGTGGCTGTCCGTGCTGGCCACCGCGCTGTTCGTGGCATTTCTGGCGCTGGTGCTGTTTGCGATTCCGTTCTGGTTCTATCGCCGCGTCAATCTGGACCGCAGTGCACTGCTCGCCTTTCCCGCGCTGTGGGTGCTGGTGGAATGGAGCAAGACCTGGATACTGAGCGGCTTCCCCTGGCTGTGGGCGGGCTATGGATTTATCGACACGCCGCTGGCGCCACTGGGCCCGGTCACAGGCGTGCTGGGCATCAGCTTCGTGGTGGCGCTGACGGCAGTGCTGCTGCGTCAGCTGGTGCAGCGCCACACTGTCCAGCAACACAATGACCAGCGCGGCCGGGCTGCGCTGGCGCTGATCGTGATCTGGGGCGCCAGTTTCGCCCTGGGGCAATTCCAGTGGGTTCAGCCCAATGCCGAACCGGCGCTGAAGGTGGCACTGGTGCAGGGCAACATCGATCAGGACAAGAAGTGGGACCCGGCCTACCGCGACCTGATCCTGCTCACCTACAAGAATCTGACGGAGCAGGCCTGGGATGCAGATCTGATCCTGTGGCCGGAAGCGGCTTACCCGGTGTTCCATCACCAGGCTTCCAATTTCATTTCCAACCTGAACATCCGCGCCCGGGAAAAGAACGTGGCCGTGGTGAGTGGCGTGCCGTTCTGGCAGTGGGAAAACGAGCGCAGCACCTACTACAATTCCATTTTCGTGATCGGCGCCGGCGACGGGCTGTATCACAAGCAGCGGCTGGTGCCATTCGGCGAGTACGTGCCGCTGGAACAGTACATCCGCGGCCTGATTCCGTTTTTCAACCTGCCCATGTCCAGCTTTACGCCAGGGCGCGACGACCAGAAGCCGCTGGAAGCGAAAGGGCTGAAATTCGCCGCCTATATCTGCTATGAGATCGTGTATCCGGAGCTGGTGCGCACCGAGGCGCTGGGCAAGGATTTTCTGGTCACCATCAGCAACGACGCCTGGTTCGGCCGGTCCTGGGGCCCGCTGCAGCATTTCCAGATGGCGCGCATGCGGGCGCTGGAAACCGGCAAATATCTGCTGCGGGGCACCAATACCGGCGTGACCGCGGTGATCGATCACCAGGGCAAGGTGCTGGGACAACTGCCGCAGTTTCAGGAAGGCCTGCTCAAAGGCAGCTTCCGCACCGTCAGTGGGGTGACGCCCTATATGCACTGGGGCTGGTGGCCGGTGCTCGGACTGTCGGGAGCGCTGGTGCTTATCGGGCTGGTGCTGGGCTTTGGTCCGGCGCGACCTCCGCAGGAGCGGCCTTTGTTTCGGAAGTAGCGGTTCCGGAAACAGTGGATGCAGCCACCGCCACTGCGGGTGCCGAAAAGGCCCGCAGACGGAAGCTGTCATAGGCGAGCGCGTAAGTCAGAACCCCCAGCCATTCGCGCAGGGCATCGCCGGTCTGGAACAACGCCGTCCGCTCCGGTACCAGGGTACGCAGGTCCGGATAAGTGCCACTGCGGAAGCCCGTGGGGGCCGGCACCACCGTCAGACCCTGGGCCTCGAAACAGGGCACCGCCCGCCGCATGTGCCAGGCATCGGTAACCAGCACCACCGTTTCGATACCGTCCTGCCGCAGCAGACTGGCGCTGAGCACTGCGTTTTCCCAGGTATTCCGGCTGCGATCCTCGCGCCAGCGGGGGGCCAGATTCATCCGGCCCAGCATCTGTGCCATCAGCGCGGCTTCAGTATCATCGGAATCCCGCGGGCCGCCGCCGCTCACCAGCAGGGGCAACGGCCGCTGCGTGGCCACTTCCACCGCATACAGCAACCGGCGCAGGGTATTGTCCGCCAGCCCCTCGTGACCGTATTCCGGCGCAAACCCGCGCAAGCCTCCTCCCAGCACCACGATGGCACTGCGCCCGGCATCCAGCGTCTGCAGCTGCGCCGGCTCCACGGGCGGATAGATTTCCAGCGCAAGGTGCACCTGATATTTCACCCAGGGCAGCGACAGCAACAGCAGCGTGACCAGCGCAAAGGCCATCACCCCCTGCCCCAGCCGGCGGTAACGCAGCATCAGCAGCAGCCCGAGCAGCAGCAGGACGAAATTGAGAGCAGGCGGCAATGCCAGCTGGGTAAGCAGACTGCGGATCACGGCGTAATTCCTGTGGAATGAAAGCGGGCAAATTGTGCATTCAGAGTGTGACGGGGGGAAGCAGAAAACGCACGTATCTGCGGTAACCTGTACAGATGAACTGCAGGACAACAGGAGGCTCCGGCATGGCCAGTGACATCATCTCCCGCATCGACAGCGCACCCAAGGGCGCCTCCGGCATGCGCACCGGCGCCCGGCAGTATGCCCAGGCCGTCAACCGCTATCTGCAATCCGGCCGCACCGTCCAGGATTACCAGACACTGTGCAACAGCGTGATCGACTGCGCCATCGACGATTACTGTGCCGCCTGCAATCACACACCGTCCATCCTGTCCTTCACCGACCGAGGCATCGAGTTCCTGTTCGACACCGCCACCGACCGCACCCTGCTGGTATTCGGCCAGACCCAGGCCACCGCTCCCAATAGCCGCGACAACCACTACCACAAGCAGTTTCCCCGTCGCGATGGCCATGAGAAGGGCCACGCCTTCGCCCACGCCCAAGGTGGTGTCGAGGGGGGCCCCAAC
>JBMOPR010000820.1:0-5494 GCA_049323075.1 Pseudomonadota bacterium | reverse complement strand
CACCGATCCGAATTACCTGCAGGAGGCGGCCGTGCCGATGGGTTCGGAAACCCACGCTGGTGAAGACGTTGCCATCTATGCCGCAGGACCGAAGGCACACCTGTTCCATGGCACGCAGGAACAGCACGTGATCTATCACGTCATGTCGCAGGCGCTGGGCTTTTCCGGTTCGCACTGGGGCTGGTAAGCATTATTGGAAACACAACGGGCGGGGGCGCGTGCAGACGTGCTCCTGCTGCCGTTGCAGAACAAACAGGTAACGAACGATGCATCAATTCCAATTTATTTTCGCACTGGCGGCTCTGCTGCTGGCCGCCTGCGCGCAACAATCCCCGGTACCACCGCTGAATCTGGACGTGCCGCTGGCGGATGTCAGCGCGCACTTCGTGACAGAGCGCTACCATGCAGGCGATGCGCACGACGCGCATGACGGTCACTCCAGTGCGGAGGGCACCGCCCAAAGCGAATGGCAATTCTGGCGCACGGCCAACCGCATCGAAATGAACATTCCCGCGCGGCAGACCGGTGAGGTCTGGATGCGGGATGGCAACGCCATTTTCTACCAGAAAGTGTTTCATGCCGACCGCAAGATCGTGGAGTATCAAAGCGCCGATCTGGATGCGCTGAACGTGCCGGTGCAGTGGCGCACCAACGAACTGATGATCGATCCGCAGGTGCTGCAGCAATTGCAGGTGGACGATGAACGCTGGATCGATGGCCATCCGGCGCTGGAACTGTCCGGCACGGTGGACGGTATTGAATACGAGGTGGTGTGGCGGGTGGACCTGAATCTGCCGCAGCAGCTGCGCAAGCAGGATGCGGATGGCAATCGCGAAACCACCCGGCTGCTCAACGCGGAATTAAGGGCGCAGGCCACGCTGCAACAGCCGGACAGCAGTGGCTACGACATTATCGACTACGCCGATCTGGGTGACCGCGAACGCGATCCGTTCGTCATCGCCATCCAGAACCAGCTGCCGGGAGGGCATGCACATTCTCACTGAGAAAGGGACGCGGTCAGGCCGATTCAAACCGCGAGCGGTATTGTCCCGGTGACACGCCAAACCAGCGCTTGCTGGCGCGGAAGAAATTGCTCTGGTCGCCGAAGCCCAGCAGGTCCGCCACTTCCGCCAGCGTCAGGCGGGTATCGGCCAGGTACTGCTGCGCCAGCTCGCGCCGCGCATCGTTCAGCAATTCCTGGAAGCTGATATTTTCTTCCCGCAGGCGGCGTTGCAGGGTGCGTTCCGATACGTGGATGCTGGCGGCGATTTCCGCGCGCCGGGGCTCGCCGTTTTTCAGCCGGCGCACGATCTCGGTGAACACGCGGTAGCGGGTGGAAGTGTGCCCGAGTTTCTGCAGTTGCTGTTGCAGGTAGCGTTCGTGCAGGGCCGCCACCACCGGATCGTGGGTGGGCAGCGTGCATTGCAGGTCCTCGTGACGGAGCAGCATGCGATTGTGGGGCTGGCCAAAATGCACGTCGGTCAGAAACGCGGCACTGTGCGGCCGCGCATCGGCCGGTTCCGGATAGATCATCTCCACCGCCAGCGGCTGGATGTTGCTGCGGGTGAACCAGGTGCACAGCATCAGCACTGTCAGCAGGGCGAACTCGGCCCGTTGCCGCGGTGGCTGCGCCTCGCCTTGCAGACCTACATATAACCAATAGCCCAGCTCGTCCTTTTGCATGTCAAATACGGTGGCTTCCGACACCACCGCCAGATAGCGCTGCATCAGGCGCAGGCCCTCCAGCAGCGTCGGGCAGGCCATCACCGCGTAGCCCACCAGATGCATGCCGCCGTAGCGGTCGCACAACTGGCGTTCCAGGCCCAGGGTTGGCTTCGGGTGTCGGGCAATGGCCAGCTCCCACAAACGGGTGGTCACCGTGGCAGGGAAGCGTCGTTCGGCATCCTCCAGATCCCGGGGTTGCAGCCCGCATTCCCGCAGCAACCCGATTTTATCCAGCCCTTCTGCGGCGAACATGTCAACCAGCCCCCGTAACCACGAGGCCGCAATGGTGCGCTGCATCATCGGGTGCTTTTCCGTGTTTTTGTTTTCATCGGTCTTCCATGGAAGTAGTCCCGCAAAGTCACTGCATTGGCATTGCGGCGATAGCGTCGCCACTGCAGCGCGGTCTTAGGATTCTAGTGTGCATAAAAGGGCCATTTCAACGCATAACAGCAGACTTCGTCCTTTTAGGCTCATCAGTGAACTAATAACAAATAAAAGGGATGTCTATGAGCTCATCAATCAAGAAAGTCTTTGTTCTCGGTGCCTGTGCACTTGCCGTGTCGGCTTGCGTGAAACTGCAGTGGAGCGCCGTATTTGACCGGGAGGGCAGCCTCGGCGCTACGCCCACCCTCGTGCAGGCGGGCCCCGGCTCCTCGTTGCTGATGGCCGGGCAGGTGTCCACCGGCACCGATGAAAACGCCACCTTCCCCATTGGGAACGCGTTTGTTGCCCGTTATTCCGCCGCGGGCGCGCTGGAATGGAGCCGTGAACTGGACAACGGCACTTCGCTGCTGGGCTTTACCGCCATGGACAGCGCCGCGGACGGTTCCGTCTATGTCGCCGACCTGCGCACCGATGATGGAACCACCCTTCTCAAACTGGACGCCAGCGGCAATCCGGTGTGGCAGAAAAACCTGTCGGCAGAACTCTACAACGCGGCGATGCGGATTGTGGTGGTGAATTCCGACCTGATTTTGGTGGCGTTGATGCCCAGTTACGATGCCGGCGGCCCCGGTTCGCTGCTGGCGTTTGACAGCGCGGGCAACGCGCTGTGGCAATTCAGCGGCGTGGGCGTTGCGGATGGCTCGCCCGCACCCATCGACGCGGAAATCCTGTCGGGCAATCGGGTCGTGTCCTTCGCTTCCTACTTTGATCCGGCCACCGGCACCGACGTCAGCCAGCTGCTGGTGCTGAATGCCGCCGGCGGTGTCGATCAACGCATCGAGGCACAGGCGTTGGGTCTGGACCGGATTGCGGATACTGCGGTTCTGAACGATCAGATCGTGGTGGCGGGCAGCACCGGCGAAACCACCCGCCTGCTGCGGCTGGACACACAACTGGACATCGTGCAGCAGCAGGATTTCGCCTGGAAGACGCCGGGCATTCCGCCCCTCGTGCGGCTGGCCAGCCGCGGAGCGACACTCTGTTTTGCCATCAATTCGGATTCCGACCGGCAGGATGATTATTTTACCGAGGGCAGCACGATCCTGGGCATTCTCGACAGCCAGGGCAAGGCCTGGTCCGGTGAACAGGTGGGCCTGAACTCGCTGCAGGCATCGCTGAGCGCCGATACCAATCGCTGCGCCTACACCGACCGGACGCAACCCCTGTATGAGACGGAATGGTCGGCCTCGCAAACCCGCCTGTTCTCGGCCAAAGGCATCTATGAAACCGTGCAGCACCCCGGCTCGCTGCTGCCGGCGGTGTTGCAGGCCACCGTACTGCAAGGCAGCTATCTGGTCAGCGCGCTGGCAACATCGGCAGCCGATGATCCTTCCCGCCGGCAGGCAAAACTGAGCCGGCACTGGACGTACTGATCCGGCAGGTGGCCGTGCTCGCGGCCACCTTTCCCGTCATCGTGACCATAAGGAAATCGTCATGACCACAACAGGTATGGAGGCTCGCACCTCATTTACTGCCGCGCGCAAGGTAGCCGCGCTCACGCTGGGAACCTTGATGCTGTCCGCCTGCGTCGAGGCGCTATGGTCGTCCGCCTACCATGAAGAAGGCGCCGATGGCACGCTCGCGAATTTCGTCGTGCCGGGGCCGGGCGATTCGGTTCTGCTGGCGGGGGATGTGATCCTGCCGGGCGATCCTGAAACCTTTCTGCTGCGGGGCGATCCTTTCATCGCGCGTCATTCGGCGCAGGGCGACCTGCTGTGGCGCTACCGGCCGCAGGATGGCACTTCGTTTGTCGGTGCCACCAGTCTGGACACTGCCCCTGACGGCTCGATCTATTTCACCGATACGCGCGAAAACGATCTGGTGCTGACGAAGCTCGACGCCGACGGCAACCGGCTGTGGGAATACCGGCGGCCGCAGCTGGATGATCTGTTCAACGCCGGCCTGGCGCTGCTGACGAAAACGGTGGGAACCGATCTGGTGCTGATGGGTGTCACCCGCCAGGTGGATGACACCGATCCGCCGGGCACCCTGCTGGCGCTGGACCGACAGGGCCAGGTGCGGTGGGAATTCAACGGCATCGGCAGCGGCACATTCGATCAGGGCATCCGTTTCACGGCAGGGATTCTGGATGATGGCCGCATTGCCACGTTTTATTCCCGGTCCGAACGGGACGCGGCAGGACGCAGCGACGGCGTGATCACCGTGCTGGATACGGCCGGCAACATACTGGCAACCTTGGCTCAGGCCACCCTGGGCCTGAACCGGATTTTCGATCTGGCGGCAATGGGGGAAAATATCGCCGTCGTGGGTCGCACGGAGCAGGGCAGTCGCCTTCTGGTGCTGGGGCGCGACATGGACGTGCTGCAGCAGCGGGATTTCGGCGCCAGCAACACCGCCCGCCTCGCCACCCAGGGTGACACGCTCTGCTTCGCGCTGCTGACGGTGAACGATCCGGTAACGGATTTCGTGGAGCGCGGTACGACCACGCTGGGCATCATCGATCACAATGGCCGCGCCACCTGGGAAACGACGCGGACGGATTACAACTCCCGCAGTGCGTCGGTTACGGCGGACAGCCATCGCTGCGCCTATTCCGACATGACATTGCAGCCCCCGGACGGCTACCAGGATGCCAGTCGCATCCAGACCCGGACGCTGATCTATTCTGTGCAAGGCGTGCTGGATACGGTGGCCGTGCCTGGCGATCCCGGCATTGCGAATGCCGGCCATGCGCTGCTGCGTGGGCAGGCGCTGTATACCGCTGCCAGCACCACGCAGCCGTTGTCGGAGTATCTGGAGCAGACCCCCACCGCCACCCTGTACAAGCATCGCGTTTATTGACGGCGATGCGTGCAACCCGGGCAGCGTTCAGCTGCCCGCTTTCGTGGCGGAGTCGGTCTCAAGCGCCACCTGCGCCACAAACAGTTCCTGCAATTGCCGGTAAACCGGGCCCGGACACTGCGCCATGGCGCGGCCATCGATTTCGCGCACGGGAATCAGTTCCGCGCCGGTGCCGGTGAGAAACACTTCGTCCGCCGTGTGCAGATCGTAGGGCGCGATGGATTTTTCCTGCAGCGGAATCCGGTTGCGTTGCGCCAATTCGATGATCAGGTTGCGGGTGATACCTTCCAGCGCGCCGTCGCTTACTGGCGGCGTCACCAGCACGCCGTTGTGCACCACGAAAATATTGTCTGCCGTGCCTTCCGCTACATGGCCGTTGCGGTTGAGCAGGATCGCTTCGTCCATGCCCGCCTGGTTGGCTTCGATACGCGCCAGAATGTGGTTCAGGTAATTCAGGCTTTTAACGCGCGGATCAAGGCCATCCATGGGCAGGCGACGGGTGGATGCGATGATCAGCCGCGCA
>JBMOPR010000819.1:0-5501 GCA_049323075.1 Pseudomonadota bacterium | reverse complement strand
ACGTTACGAAGGCCGCTGCCGCAACCTGAGTGGCGCCGGCATGCTGCTCGAAACCCAGAAGAAACTTGAAATGGGCGACCGCCTGCGGGTCACCATTCCATCCGAAGGTCCGGAATTCGCACCGCTCGAAGCGATCGTTGAAGTCGTGCGGGTAATTCCGCAACCGGATCTGCACAAGTTCCGGCTGGGCGTGGTGATCCGAAAAATCTGCAACTGAAAAAAAGGCCCTGTTAAGAGGGCCTTTTTGTACCACCGGCTGATTTACAGCGATGCCGTCTGCACGAAACCATCCAGGTCGTGGGCGAACGCTTCCTGCGTGTCAAAAATCAGTTTGCGCAATTCCACTGACACTTGCGGATCAGGTATCACGCGGTCACTCACAATCCCCATTCCCACCCGCACGAAAAAGTTGTCCAGCCCTTCGAACGCTGATTTCACCACCAGTTTGGCGCTTTCACCATTGGCCGCCTGCTGGAACTGGCCGCCCACCAGAATGCCCTTGCCGTCGTTGCCCTGGCATGCCACAGCAATAAAATCCTTGATAATCTGATCCATGTTTTTCGGCAATACCACATCGATCATGGACGTGGGCATCACGCCCAGTGCATTGCCTTTCACGCTCACATCCGGCACTTCGGTCACCTGCGCCACCAGCTTGGCACCGTCCGGCAACGACAGGTACTGCACCCGCGCCTTCAGATTCTGCACATTCGTAATCACACCCAGGATCGACATGGTGCCATCCATGTGCGCCATCAGTTCCCAGGGCTGGCCATCCGGAATCGGCGGTGCATCCAGCAGCACCCGTCCGCCCGACACTGGCACGATACGGCCATCGGCGACAAATGCCTGGAACTGGCCCCGCAATGTCTGGCTGTCAATCTCCGCCGTCAGCAATTCACCGCGCGCATCCGCAAGGCGGATTCCTCCCGAAAACAGCCGATCCATTTTGAGCACGTGGCTGGCCAGCGCGGGGTAATTGCGCTTCATCAGTTCAGGATCGATGACGAAGGAGCCATTCATCTTGCGGTAACCCTGGCTCAGATCGTGATAGACCACGTCCTCGATCCGACCCATCTGCGCCAGCAAGTCCCACATGGCAGGAAACGAGGCCCACAAGGGTGCGATCACATCGACATCTTCAGAGCCCAACGACGAGTTCATGCGGATCACTTTGTCACGGTACTGCTGGGCAGCGCTGCGTTCCGCCTTGCTGCTGAATTCCGGCGAGCCATCCACGACAATGCGCAGGGTTTCCTCGGTGGCCTGTTTGACGGAAGGCCAGGCCACCTGCCCTACCCCAAGCTCCATCGAGTTCTGCAGCAGGTAGTGGGTTTCGCCTGAAGAAGCCAGCCGCTTGGCACGCACCTGCATGGCCATGTCACCCATTTCACGGACCTTGCCATCGGCATCAATGCCGATCTTGTCTGCGTCCGGGCCTACGCGATAGAGCTTGCCGTCACGGGCACCATAGACCCGCAGCTGACGCCAGTCGCCATCGGTTTCCGGCAGCAGTTCGTAGTAGCGATTAAGGTTGAAGGATTCGAGCGACGCCCAGAGTTCATCGACGAATTGCTGGGTCTGCTGGTGGAATTCGGTGTTTTGCAGCACGACCCGCTGCAGATCGGCCATGGCACGCATGTTGTTCACTGCGGTGGCGGTGTCGCCGGAGCCGGCAATTTCAATGGAAGGTTTCCAGCCCCGGTTGAGAACTTCGGGGGTGGTGGCAAAACCGGCTGATGCGGCAAGGGCAAAGGCGACAGCCGCTGCCCGGCAAGAGAACTGTTTCATGGCCATTCCTTTTTATTATGATCACTGGCGCTGGAAAGAGAGACACACGGAGTATACCCCAGCGGCAATTGTACGGGAAATGGCACAAATTTCTTGCTGTATTGGCCTGATCTTACTCTTCGAACCCGGCGTCTCCGGCCCCTTCGTCCGGGATGTCGCCTGATTCCTCATCCTCGAACAGGTCTTCTTCTCCCTCAAAATCGTCCTCCATGACACCGTCCTGCACCTGGAATTGCCGCCGCTGCAAGTAGGCTTCGCGGAAGAAGGTGTAACGGTCTGCCGCCACCAGCTTTTCCACCTCGAGCAGGCTGGCGCGCACGTCGATCACGTACAGGGCATCCAGGGAGTAGCGGGTGCGATCGTGCTCCACCAGATTGGTGGGATGGACCAGGTAATCCGGATAGCGTCCGACGGCATCGCGCACGGTGCTGGAGCCCAGCAGCGGCAGGACGAGGTAGGGACCGGAACCAATGCCCCAATAACCGAGGGTCTGGCCGAAATCCTCGTCGTTCTGTTCCAGTCCGATGCGCGATCCGATGTCGATAAAGCCGCCGAGTCCGACCGTGGTGTTCACCAGCAAGCGGGTGCTGTCCAGACCCGCCTGGCCAAACTTCGCCTGCAGCAGATCATTGGTGATGGTTTTGACTTCACCGAGGTTGTTGAAGAAGTTGCTCACACCCGCCTGCAGCGGATTGGGCATGACCTTGTCATAGCCGATGGCCACAGGCTTGAGCAGATAACGGTCCAGCGTGTCATTGAAGGTAAACATGACCCGGTTGAAGCCTTCCCAGGGATCAGCCTCCTGGCTGGCTTCGGCAGGCAGCACCGTCCATCCCGCAACGGCCAGCAATATCCCGGACAACAGCTTTTTCATGATGATCCTTCGCCCCTCACACTCGAACGCTCGGGATTCTATCGTTTTGGACTGGACAATACAAAACCTCACCCGACACAAAAAGTGGCGCTGCTCGCATTATCGGACCAGCGTCAGGCGCCGGGCCAGCCAGTAATCGATGCTGACGTATCGGCCGCCACCGGTGAAGAACAGGCTCAGCAGCAGGATGAAATAGGTAAATGCGAATTCGATACCGTTGTTGAGCACCACGAGACTACCGGTTTCCGTCAGCCAGTCGTAATTGCCGTGTTCACGCAGCAACTCCCGCGCACGCTCCAGTCGCTGTGCAACCTCCCCACTGTTTGCAAGGCTTTCCTGCGCGCCAGGAAAACCAATCGGAGCCAGCAGACTGGCGATGCTCGTATCTGGATCGGACGGCGCGACCGCAAACCAGCCGTTGTGCCAGTGGGCCGTGCCCGCAGCGACGATCATGGTCACCATCAGTGGCACCGCCATCCAGCGGGTGGCGACGCCCAACAGCAAAGCGAGTCCTCCGCCAAGTTCGGCCGCTGTTGCCAGCAGCGCCATCAGATACGGCGCGGGCAGCTCCAGTCCGAATTGAAACCACTGCACGATGTCGTCAAAGTGCAGCGCCTTGTGCAATCCCACCGAGATAAAAATCGGCGCCAGATAAAGACGGAATGCCAACGGCGCGAGAAAATCGGCCGCCCTGAATTTTTCCAGCAGTGTATGCAAACGACGGGCAAGCGTGGAGAGCAGGTTCATTGGGGATGACCTCCATTAAAGGATCTGAACGGAAAGGATTCGATCAATCAGCGGCTTAAGCGGTGTTGAGCTCCGTGCCCAGCACAATGCCGGTCTGGCGCAGGTGTTCCAGAGCCTGCAGTCCACCCTGCAGGACCACCTCGGGCTGCGGGTGCTGCAATTCTGCCTGCACCCGTTCGATGGCGGCTCGACCGGTCAGCGAGCCATCGTCCTGCAACAGCATCAGCAGGCGAGCAGTCACCGCGTTGATTTCCATGAAGCGCACACGGTCTTCAATATCACGGTAAATGATGAGCCAGACCGGATGCCCGCCCGGTTCCCGCGGCTGAAAATCCGGGCTGATGCGATGCACGGGAAATTCATAGCAGGCAACATAGGCCAGCGGCGACAGCAGCGGACGACCATCCAGCAGATCGCCCCGGGGATTGAAGCCAGCGACCGGAATCTCATCTGGGTCCACGTCCGCTGCCAGCTCCAGCCATTCATAGTGCGCAAGTTCCAGCAGAAAAGGCGGATCATCCGGGTGTGGCTGGTATTCCTGCTGCAGGTACTGCAGAAATTCCTGGCCGATCTGCAGGAAATAGGGCGTCGCGCTGCGATGACAGGCAAAAAAATCATGCGTGATCGCCTGCCAGCGCTCGGCACTGAGCACCTTGCAGAGCACGGGAAAACCACCCGCCAGAAAGCTGGTGATATTGTTGTGGAACAGTTCGCGGTAGATGGCCATGCGACGGTCTTCGATGCCGGCAGGCGCCGGATGACGGCGCGGATCGCGGATGTGCGCAGCGAAGGCACGTTGCAGCCGTTCGGTTGCGGTCGTGCTGTTCATGCGATCACCTCCTGATGGCGGGTCTGAATCGCGCGAATCTGTTCCACCTCCCCCAGCAGTTCCGGCAGAGGAGGAATATTGAAATCCCGTTCCAGGAGGGTGGGCCTCGCACCAAACAGCCCGTAAGTCTGATCCAGCAGTTGCCAGACCGGATCGACCACCGCAGCGCCGTGGGTGTCGACGATCAGATCTTCTGCTTCATTGAAATGACCGGCCACATGCAGATAGGCGATGCGCCGGGCCGGAATCGCGCGCAGAAATTCCAGCGCGTCGTATTGATGATTGACGCTGTTGACGTAAATGTTGTTCACATCCAGCAGTAGATCGCAGTCGGCTTCGTCGAGCACAGCGTTGAGAAACTCGATCTCCCGCATCTGCTGGCCGGGCGCTGCATAGTACGACACGTTTTCGATGCCAATACGACGTTCCAGAATATCCTGCACCTGGCGGATGCGCGCGGCGACGTAATGCACGGCTTCTTCAGTAAATGGAATCGGCATGAGGTCGTACAGATGGCCATCGTCGCTGCAATAACTGAGATGCTCGGTGTACAGATCAATACCATGAGAGTCCATCAATCCCTTGATGTTGCGCACCAACGCCAGATCCAGCGGCGCCGGGCTGCCCAGCGACAACGACAGGCCATGCAGCACGAAGGGACAGACCTCGGTGAGTGCGCGGAACTGTTTGCCAAAGCGTCCGCCGACGCTGATCCAGTTTTCGGGGGCGACTTCCATGAAATCGATTCCGGCCAGGAAACCGCTATCCGGACGATTGGACGTGCGTTCGCAAAGCGGGCCGATAAAGGCCCGCCGCAAACCCAGACCCGCGCCACGAATAACGGAGGTCTTACGCTGGTTCATGTTGCAATGGCTCCGGATTTATTTGCCGCACTTGCCTTCGGCTTTGGCCTTGTCTCCACCGCACTTGCCTTCGCCGCATTTGCCTTCGGCTGCCGCTTTGGCGCGGGCATCTTCACTGCCGCACTTGCCTTCGCCACACTTGCCCTCTTCCTTGGCTTTTTCGCCGCCGCATTTACCTTCTTCCGTTTTCATGGAACCGCCACACTTGCCCTCACCGCATTTGCCTTCGCCTGCCTTGGTGTCATCCGCAGCCAGCATGTAGCCGCCAGACAGTTCAGCGGTGGCGAACGGATTCTGTGCCGCGTTGACTGCAGTGGACAAACTCAATGCCGATGCAGCAACCGCCAGGCCCAGACCAGCAGCGACGGGTTTCAGTGAATTGAACTTTGCCATGGGT
>JBMOPR010000818.1:0-5509 GCA_049323075.1 Pseudomonadota bacterium | reverse complement strand
AAATTCTGCAGGATGGCTTCGGCTTTCTGCGTTCCGCCGAGGGGTCCTATCTGGCCGGACCAGACGACATCTACGTCTCCCCCAGCCAGATCCGCCGCTTCAACCTGCGCACGGGCGACAGCATTTCCGGCAAGATCCGCCCGCCGAAAGAAGGCGAACGTTATTTTGCCCTGCTGAAAGTTAACGACATCAATTTCGACAAACCTGAAAACGCCAAGAACAAGATCCTGTTTGAAAACCTGACGCCGCTGTTCCCGCAAGAGCGTCTGGTAATGGAAATCGGCAACGGTTCCACCGAAGACATCACGGCCCGCACCATCGATCTGGTGGCACCCATCGGCAAGGGCCAGCGCGGCCTGATCGTATCGCCGCCGAAAGCCGGTAAAACCCTCATGCTGCAGAACATCGCGCAGTCCATCGTCCGCAACAGCCCCGAATGCCGCCTCATCGTCCTGCTCATCGACGAACGTCCGGAAGAAGTAACCGAAATGCGCCGCACGGTGCGCGGTGAAGTGGTGGCATCCACCTTCGACGAACCGCCCGCCCGTCACGTGCAGGTAGCCGAGATGGTGCTGGAAAAAGCCAAGCGTCTGGTGGAACACAAGCAGGACGTGGTGATTCTGCTGGACTCGATCACCCGTCTGGCCCGCGCCTACAATACCGTGATCCCGTCGTCCGGCAAGGTACTGACCGGCGGTGTGGACGCCCACGCCCTGGAACGTCCCAAGCGCTTCTTCGGTGCAGCCCGTAACATCGAGGAAGGCGGCAGCCTGACCATCCTTGCCACCGCTCTGGTGGATACCGGCTCGAAAATGGACGAGGTTATCTACGAGGAATTCAAGGGCACCGGCAACCAGGAAATTCACCTGGACCGTCGCATCGCGGAAAAACGCGTGTTCCCGGCGATCAACATCAACCGCTCCGGCACCCGTCGCGAAGACCTGCTGACCAGCGAAGACGAACTGAAGAAAATGTGGATTCTGCGCAAGATCCTGCACCCGATGGACGAGATCGCCGCGATGGAATTCCTGATCGACAAGATGCGCGACACCAAGACCAACGAAGAATTCTTTGAGTCGATGAAGCGCAAGTAAAACGGCAACCAATCGGCTGACATCGTGGTGGGTGTGAACATCCCTTCGCACCCGCCACGATGTCTTCTACTGACATGCCCTTCACCATCACCTTCCACCCCGCCAACCTGCAACTGCAGGTACCCGATGGCGACACCGTTCTGCAAGCCGCACTCAACCAGGGCTTCTATTTTCCCTGGGGCTGTGTCGCCGGCAGCTGCACCCTGTGCGAAGGCAAACTGCTGCGCGGCCGCGTGCGGCTCAAACCTGGCAACGACATCATCACCCCCGAATCCCAACGTGCAGATGCGCTGTTATGCTGTCTGGCGTATCCTTTGGAAAATTGCGACATCGAGGTCACACGCGTGCTGGCACCGGGACAGATCCCCCTGCAGACACTGACTGCCAAAATCATCCGCATCGAACAGGTCAACGCCGACGTCAAGATCGTGCATTTCCTGCTGCCCGCCGGCAAACGCCCGTCATTCAGCGCTGGCCAGTATCTGGAACTGCTGATCGACGCTGACACCAGTGCCTCGTTCTCCATCGGTAACGCACCGCGCCCCGACCGCACGCTGGAACTGCATATCCGCGCCAATCCGGACAGCAGCAGCTACCCCAGGCTGGCGCCGCGCCTGCGGGAAAATGAACTGATCAAAATGCGCCTGCCCATGGGCGATGTCACCCTGCACTCCCTCAAGGGCGCGGACCGGATTCTGCTGCTGGCCGGCAGCACCGGCTTTTCCCAGATCAAAGCCCTGCTGGAAGCCCTGCTGCAAGGCGGCGATACGCGGCCGATTCACCTGTACTGGGGCGGGCGCGTGTTTGCAGATCTGTACCTGCATCATTGGGCGACGCAGATGGCGGCGCAATACGCCAATCTGCATTACGTGCCGGTGATTTCGGATCAGGCGGACTGGCAGGGCCGCAAAGGCTTTGTGCACAAGGCTGTGCTGGACGATATTCAGGATTTCGCCGGCTGGAAAGTGGTGGGCGGCGGCTCACCGGGCATGGTGTATGCCGCGCTGGACGATTTTGTTGCGGCGGGAATGCAGGCGGAGCAGCTGGTGTCGGATGTGTTTGCGTATGCGCCGCGGTGAATTCAGGAATTGATACGGTTGGATTCTTCAGTCCAAAGGTCGCGGTAACCCAATCCCGCCAGATAGCCAATCGTCTTATTCATCAGCTTTTCCATCCAGAATTCCAGGTCATACTGACGCGCCAACTCAGTGTCCTGACGATAATCCTCCGCCGCCGCGTCAGACATGGCCCAGAAGAAGCGGGTCAGGGACAGCGCATCTTCACGGCTGTGCACTTCTTTCTGCCCGCCATAGACTGCTTGGGCCAGGGCATCGCCCGCCTGGGCAGCATAGTGCAGCGCCAGTGTCTGTGCCGGTTGTTCATGTTGCGAATACGTGATCATTCCTTGAAGGCCTCCAACTGCAAGTCATTCATTATTGTCATGCGCTGGGAAATGCGGGTCAGCTTCTCCACCAGCGTCGTCACCAGCATGCGCTTTTTAACCACCAGCAGGTAGTGCTCTGCATTTTTGGGATCCTGCACAAATGCCATATCCTCTGGAATATGAATGGAGCTTTCCAGAATCCAGTAGGCGACATTGATTTTAGTGCCCTTCTTCTGAAACTTCCCCAGCAAGTCCAGCGTGAACTTGACCTGATTGAAGCTGCTGGAGAATGACAGCCCGTGCTCGTCACTGGGCTGGATCCAGCTGGGGTCAGACTCGGAAAACAGATAATCGCCTTCTCTGACGCCCTGGACAATTCGCCGCTTGCCCAAGGCATCACCCTGATACAGGGTGGGCGAATGTGGATCAACCGCTGTACGAAACAGGACGCCAGGGACACGGCCTTTCAGCTCACCATGTTTCTGTACCAGTAGATCAATTCGTTCCCGGATATTCACCAGCGTTTTGAGCTGATGTTCGAAAACGTACGTTTGCTTCCCTTTGCCCATGGTAATTGCCGTATGAGGTTGGATACAGTCGACAGTGTCCGCCAGCAAAACGACGACGTCTGTTGAATTATTACGACATCAAATCCGCACATTTTCACTGCGTCCAGTCAACCAGACATTTTGACCCATCTCATTCGCATGTAACCGTGGCTTGGTTATAGTAAAAGTATTCCAGACCGAAACAGGGCACGCTGTCATGAGCACCTCACACTCCTTCTCCGTCAACCTCACCCTTCTCGAAGGCTACGTTTTCAAAGTCGATTTCGGCGATATGGGCGACATCCTCACGGACGAGGCGCCGCCCTTGGGCAATGGCGAAGGGCCCAATCCGTCGCGCCTGGTAGCAGCGGCAGTAGGAAACTGCCTGTGCGCCAGCCTGCTGTTTGCCTTGCGCAAGGCAAAAGAGCAACCTGGCGGTGTGAGCGCCGTGGTAACGGGTGATCTGGAGCGGCAGGACGGGCGCTGGCGCATCGGCCGACTGGACGTGAAACTGCAGGTGGAAAACGCACAGACGCTGCAGCAGCTGCCGGCAGTGTTGGAGAAATTCGAGGAATACTGCATCGTCACCCAGAGTATCCGCCAGGGGATTCCGGTGAATGTGGAAGTGGTGGATCAGGACGGAAAAGTATTGAAGGCGTGACAATGAGCGACCTGCTGCGGCGCACCGCCGCAGCAGGTCGCCCAAAAGATCAGTTGATGACGCGGAAGATATACGGGAAGCGGTAGTACTCGCCCTTGCTGCTGTGCGAGATGGCGAGGATGGTGAACACCAGCCAGGCAATCCCCACCACCGCCATCATCAGGAATCCGATGACAACGGACATCAGCACCACACTTACCAGGAAGGCCACCATATAGGTGATCTGGAAATTCAGCGCTTCCTTGCCGTTGTAGTTCACGAAAGGCATTTCATCCCGCTTGATCAGCCAGATCACCAGCGGGCCGATGATGCTGCCGAAGGGAATGATGATCCCGGCGAACCCCGCCAGGTGACAGAACATGCCCCAGTTGCGTTCGTCCGGCGACAGCTCACGCTGCTGGTCCGGTGCTGGATTGATGTCGTTCATGGTGCCCCCTTTGGTTTCGTTCCGTGAGTGAATCGGGGATAGATTCTGCAAATTCCCGCCCAATTGCAAGCAATCCATCAGCAGCAGTATGACCGCCAATTCTGTGCAAACAGTCGCTGGCGGTGGTACGCAATTACCGCTCCGGCATCGGCAAATCCGGCAACCGCTGCGAGATCATCGCCAGACCCTGCTGGAAATTGTCATTGCTGGCCTGATGCTCGCCCAGGTGACTGAGCAGGCGCCCCAGCTCACCGTGCGCCTCGGCGGATTTGCGTGCACGCAGGCTGGCTTCGAAATACTGGCGTGCCTGTTCCCACTGTTGCAGTTGCAGGCTCAGGCGGCCCAGGGTGAGCAGCAGCATGGCGTTGTTGGGGCGCTCCCGCAACCAGTTCTCCGCCCATTGCAGCTGTTTGGCCACGTCGCCGCCACGCACTGTGCCGTACAGGCGGGCCAGGTTGTCGTCCCAGTCCTTGCGCAGCGCATCGGTAATCAGACGCTCGGCTTCGTCGCCGGCATTCAGCTGGATCAGCGCTTCGACATAGGTCTGCAGCAAGGCCGGATCGTGGTGCAGTTTGCGCGGCACCTGCTCCCAGGCCTGCCGCAGGTTGTGCAGGCGATCTTCCTCGCTGCCACGCAGGGACTGTTTCAGTTTGCCAACGTGGCAGCGGCGTGAGAGTTCGTTGTGTTCATCCGGTTCCACCACCTTGCGCTTGTGCAGTTCCGGCAGCAGCTGCAGCAGGCTGTCCCAGTCTTCCAGTTTGATGTACACCTGCGCCAGCATTTTGATGACGGTGGGGTAGCTGGGCAGTTTTTCGTTTTGCTTGAGCACCATCAGGGTGGCCAGGGATTCTTCCCACTGCTCGCTGCGGAATTGCAGGCGGGCTTTGGTGAGCGCAATCGCAGTTTCAACACCCTTGGTGGACTGGTGCGCCAGCCGCAGGTAATCGTCGCGGCGGTCTTCCTGGCCCTGTTCGTGGGCGGCCTGGGCAGCGGTGAGGTAGTTGATCAGCGCCACTTCATTGCCGGTGGCGCCCTTGGCCATCAGGCGTTCAGCGTTGGACCAGTCGCCTTCCGCGAACGCGATCAGGCCCTTGATAGTTTTGACGTTGGCCTTGCGCTGGCCCCGCAGCGGATCGAACACCCAACGCAGGAACAGCCAGAACCAGTACAGCAGCAGGATGAAGAAAATCAGTGCCACGAGGCCCAGCAGCAGACTGGTTTCCAGCGTGTAGCGGCCATGGGCCAGCAACACGTAACCCGGGTCTTTGGCCACGGCCTTGAAGAACAGCGCGCCCACCAGGCTGCCCATCACCAGGAACATGACGGTGGAGGGCTTGAAGGCGATCAGGCGAAGCAATCGGATCAAGGCTTGGCCTCCGTGGCAGGCGCGCCCGG
>JBMOPR010000817.1:0-5518 GCA_049323075.1 Pseudomonadota bacterium | reverse complement strand
GGGATCACATCATGCCCCGCGCACGGGGCGGTGCCGATACCTGGGAAAACGTGGTGACCGCGTGCAAGCGCTGCAATCACCACAAGGCCTGCCGGACGCCGGAAGAAGCCAGCATGCCGTTGCTGGCGGTACCATACAAACCCAATATCTTTGAGTTTACGGTGCTGGCCAATCATCGCATTCTGGCTGATCAGATGGCGTTTTTGAGTCGGGGATTGTCCGAGCGGTTTCGTTTGGCGTGACGAAATCGCTTGGATTTCCTTTTTCCTCGACTATGACTTTTCATTCATAATAATTCATAGTGAAATTATGAATTCATACTTTCGCTATGAATGCTCAGAGATTGATTCATGTACGCTAGGAAATCGATGGCTTGATCGATCCGATTCTTCAAATTGGGGCTGCGCCAATCCTTGCGCAACAAGGCCTCGACAACGCTCAACGCTTTGGCTTCTTGAATGCGATAGAAAGCACACTCGACTATACATGTTGACTTAAACCTAAGGCGTGGTACGCTTGAAGCGTGCACATTGTTTCCCGCTTCTGCGGAGGTGATTGAAGAAACCCTAGTTTAGCTGTGCACACAGTTTCCCACCCAGTGGGGAAGCGAAAAAGCCAGCTTACTGCTGGCTTTTTCGCTTATGTTGATCCCTAGTGTCACGCAGTCTTATAGCTCACCTCCCACCGCGCAAGTCGTAGTACTATCCCTTTCTACTCCAACGTCATCAGCCAAAATTGGGGCAGGCTGACGCAATAGGAATTGATGTCGTTGGCGATGATAGCGCTTGGAAAGCTTCCTAACGCCCAACATCCAACTCTCACGATACAGAATTCTTTCAATTCTTACGGTGGGAACGGATAGCATCTTCCGTATGTCCGTTACAGCGTAACCGTAGAGCAGGCAAATGAAAATTTTTCTTTCCAATGAAGGTTTGCGCTTTGTGTATTCCGGCTGCCAATTGACGTTCGAAACTCCGCCTCCTGTACCTTCCGGAAGAGCCACCACAGACCTGTAACGCTCTACAAAAGAACTCCACCTATCGAAAAGAAAACCGATCAAAATGGCAAAAATTGAAGGGTGAAGCCCACCCATTCCATGCACAAACCATCGCCCTGGTAACGCGCCACTACGGAGCCCTCCCCAAATCTGGCTAAAGGGATCGCGCTTCAATACAGGTGAACGCCCCCAAATGGCCAGCCTGTCGCGCAGCAAGCCAGACTGGGTGCCAGCCAATCAGGTTCACGGCGAAGGGATCTTCGTGCAGTTTGACGAAGCCGCGCTCGTCAAATGGGAGGCATTGGATGGCGTGAAAAAGGTCGACCAGATGCTCCGTGGTGGTCATAAGGGATGGCGCAATT
Organism: Pseudomonadota bacterium; assembly: GCA_049323075.1. GTDB lineage: Bacteria > Pseudomonadota > Gammaproteobacteria > Pseudomonadales > Ketobacteraceae > Ch67. The sequence continues at coordinate 4,159 of JBMOPR010000817.1, read as the reverse complement.
CGCGTCATCTCGACCCGAACGAAGGCTACCCCGGCATTCGCTATGCAATGCTGCACACCCTGTCTCATTTGCTGATTCGTGAACTGGCGCTGGAGTGCGGATACAACGCTGCGAGCATTCGTGAGCGCATCTATGCCGATACATCGGGCGACAGCCCGCAGGCGGGCATCCTCATCTATACAGCAGCAGATTCTGACGGCACGCTGGGTGGCCTTGTCGACCTCGGGAAGCCAGAAAACCTTGGTCGCCTGCTGGAGCAAGCACTGAATCGTTCGAAGATCTGCTCATCAGATCCGCTCTGCTCGGAACATGACCCCGAAAAAGATCGCTCACTGCATGGGGCTGCTTGCCACGCGTGCTCTTTAGTGGCGGAGACATCTTGCGAGCGGGGCCATCGGTATCTGGATCGATCGCTGCTCATACCAACACTCGAACGCGCCGACGCTGCTTTCTTCAAAGGTTTTTGACATGGATGAACTCTTGGATGCCATTGCAGCCTTGGTCTCTCTGGTCTCGCCCGAGAAGGTGCAGGCCGTTGCCGAGTGTGGTCGGAACCCCGGTCGTCAGCACCGTGGTCGAGCAGCTTGCGGCAGCCTGGCAAAACACCAATGTCGGTTCAGATGAACTGGCATCAATGCTTATCGCCGCCAGCCACGTTTATACCAAAGCAGCTTCTGAGCAATCCACTGAACTCGTATGGACTGGTCCGACGACGCCTTTGGTATCAGCTCGTAGAACAGAGCAGGCGCTTCTACAGGTCATCAACTCGGCTGAACAGTCTCTGTTCATCACCAGCTTCGTGGCGTACGACGTGTCGACGATCGTCAAGAAACTGAACGAGGCAAATGATCGCGGAGTTGTCATCTCAATGCTGCTCGAATTGTCACAGGATCACGGCGGCAGCATCACCTTTGATGCGATCGGCAAGATGAGGACGCTTGTTCCCGCCGCCAAACTCTATGCCTGGCGCGACAAGCCCGACCCGTTTTCCGACGGTCGCGTCCACGCCAAAGTCGCCGTCGCAGACGGCAGGATGTGTTTCATCACCAGCGCGAACCTCACCGGGCACGCCATGGAAAAGAACATGGAGGCTGGTGTGCTGATCTCTGGCGGGCGCATCGCAAAGTTGCTTGATGAACACCTGCGCTCACTCGTTGACACGAAAATTGTGTCCCCGGTTTGATGATGCTGCGCTTGGGGTGTCCGCGGGGCTTTATAAGTAATCAGTTGAATGTCAGGCGGGTACGAAAAGGCTATTTCTATCGGCAAGACAATCCAAAACATCGTCTCGCGCCGTATTTCCTGCCGCTATACAGAGAAAGTTCACATGGAGAACATCCCAGATCGAAGTACTGTTCGACTCAATAATGCGTTGATATCAGGGCCACCGTTTCACGTTTGAATTTAGGCGTGAGCCTTTTACTCTTTTTGACACTTGTCATAAATCACCGCTATCGGTAGCTTAAGCACCATAACGAGGTGCCTAGCGTTGTTAGAGTATTTCATCTCTATCAATGCCACTTGGTAGATGGCCTAAACATAAACAACGCGTATTTAGCCATTTGCCACTAAACTGACCAGATGTTGCTTAACCCTAGATTCAAACGTGCCTTTAAGTACTCTTAATATACGAATGGCCATGCTTTTTTAACTGGTGACAGAGTTGGTGACAGAAAAAATGAAAACAAACAGTATTTATATATAAGATGTTGTTTGTATTGTCCTTACCTGACAGATAATACGAGCAGATCCAGAATATCGAGTAGCCGGCAGCAGCTATACTCAAACGATACGCCCATCCACACGACTTACCCGAAAGGCCCCGCATGCAAGGCACCCTGTTTGTCGTCTCCGCCCCCTCCGGCGCCGGCAAGACCAGTCTGGTCAAGGCCCTGGTGGAATCCACCCCCAACATCCACGTGTCCGTGTCCCACACCACCCGGCCCCAGCGGCCAGGCGAAGTGAACGGCGTCAACTACCATTTCGTGGACAAGGATGCCTTCGGCGCCATGCTCAACGACGGCGCCTTTCTGGAACAGGCCGAGGTATTCGGCAACCTGTATGGCACCAGCAAGCACACAGTAGCGGACAAACTCAGGGCCGGGGTGGATGTGGTGCTGGAAATCGACTGGCAGGGCGCCCAGCAGATCCGCCGCCAGGCTCCGGAGGCCGTCAGCATCTTCATCCTGCCGCCGTCGCGGCTGGTGCTGGAACAGCGCCTGCTCGGCCGCGGCCAGGACCCGGTGGAGGTCATCCGCAAGCGCATGGCCCAGGCCACCGAGCAGATCTCCCACCATGTGGAATTTGACTACCTGATCATCAACGACGATTTCGAGAAAGCCCTGAAGGAAATGCAGGCCATTGTGCTGTGCCAGCGCCTGGGCATTCTCAAGCAATGCGAACGGCATTCCACGCTGATCAAATCGCTCCTGTCATAAGGCTTGTCAGGGCCTGGAAAACCAGTAAACTAGCCAGCTTGCCTGAAATTCCAACCGAGGTACGACAATGGCACGGGTTACCGTTGAAGACTGTCTGGGTAAAGTAGACAACCGATTCTCGCTGGTGCTGGTCGCGTCCAAGCGCGCGCGCCAACTGGCCACCGGCGGCAAAGACCCCTACGTGCAGTGGGAAAACGACAAACCGACCGTGGTTGCCCTGCGCGAAATCGCCGAAGGCTATGTGGATCAGTCCATCCTGACCCGCAAGCCCGAGCCCAAGGAATACAAGGAACCGGTCTCCTTCCGTCACGCCTTCGCCGCCATCCAGGACGACGACGACGAATAAGTCCGGCCCCGCTTTTTCCCGCCTTCTCTCCCATGCCCAATCCCTTTACACTTGAACGACACTGAGGGATTGGGCACGTGCAAACAGTTGAAACCCTTATAGAAAAACTTCACTATCTGCCGCCGGAAGTGGCAGAGGACGTGCGTCGCGCCTACTATTTCGCCGAGCAGGCCCATGAAGGCCAGTACCGCCGCAGCGGCGACCCCTATATTGTTCATCCCCTGGCTGTTTCCAAGATCCTCGCCGACATGCACATGGATGCGCAGAGCCTGCAAGCCGCGCTGCTGCATGACGTGATCGAGGATACCCACGTTTCCAAGGAAGCCCTCACCGACGCCTTCGGCCCCATCGTCGCCGATCTGGTGGACGGTGTGTCCAAGATCGGCGCCATCAAGTTCGAATCCAAGGCCGAGGCCCAGGCGGAAAACTTCCGCAAGATGGTGCTGGCGATGACCAAGGACATCCGCGTGGTGCTGGTGAAGCTGGCGGACCGCCTGCACAACATGCGCACCCTGGGCGTGCTGCATCCGCAGAAGCGCCGCCGCATCGCGATTGAAACGCTGGAAATCTACGCGCCGATCGCCAACCGGCTGGGCATGAACAACATCCGGGTGGAACTGGAAGACCTCTGCTTCACCCACATGTACCCCATGCGTGCCGCCCGCATCAAAAAAGCCATCAAGTCCGCCCGCGGCAACCGCAAGGACATGGTGACAAAGATCCAGGATGCCGTTACCAACCGCATCGCCCGCGACGGCCTCACCGCCCGCGTGATGGGCCGCGAAAAACACCTGTACAGCATCTACAACAAGATGAAAACCCAGCGCAAACCGTTCAATGAGATCATGGACGTGTACGGTTTCCGCATCGTCGTCGATTCGGTGGACATGTGTTATCGCGTGCTGGGCGCCGTGCACAATCTATATAAACCGGTGCCGGGCCGGTTCAAGGATTACATCGCGATTCCCAAGTCCAACGGCTATCAGTCGCTGCATACCACGCTGATCGGCATGAACGGCGTGCCGATCGAAATCCAGATCCGCACCGAAGACATGGAGGCGATGGCCAACAACGGCATCGCGGCGCACTGGCTGTATAAATCCGATCCCGATCCGGCGGGCGGCGCGCAGAATCGCGCCAAGGAATGGCTGAAAGGTCTGCTGGAAATGCAGCAGCGCGCCGGCAACTCGCTGGAATTCATTGAAACCGTGAAGATCGATCTGTTCCCGGACGAGGTCTATGTCTTTACGCCCAAAGGTCACATTCTGGAATTGCCATCGGGCGCCACGCCGGTGGATTTTGCCTATGCCGTGCACACCGATGTGGGTAACAGCTGCGTGGCGGCGCGGCTGGATCACCGTCTGGTGCCATTGAG
>JBMOPR010000816.1:0-5528 GCA_049323075.1 Pseudomonadota bacterium | reverse complement strand
CCGCATAAAGGTCGCGGAACATCTGGTTGGTTTTCTGTTCGTCCAGCAGGATTTTCTGCTTTTCCTGCACGCGAACGTCGTAGGCACCGGAGCTGGTGCAACGGGTTTTGGCGATGATGCTGGCGTCGCGGTTGGTGGGATCGCAGTCTGCCGGATTGACGGTGCAGCCGCCCAGTAACAGCGATGCAACGAGCAGTGAAGAGTGCAGTCGGGTTTGCATGTGTTAAATCCTCAGCCGATCTTGATGGCGGAACGTTGCTGGAACAGGCTGTCGATTTCCGATTCCAGCGAGGCAATCTGTTTCTGCATGGTGTTGATTTCCGCATTCAGCGTGTCGACGCGGGCGCCGCTGGCACTTTCCGAAGCGGCCACTTCTCGCCATTGCTGCTCGCGGGATTTCAGGTCGGCGAGGGTTTTCTGCAGGTATTTGGTGTTGGCGTCGATTTCCGCCAGTTGCTGCTGGGCCTGCGCTTTCTGCACTTTCTGTGCGGCGATGTCCTTCTGCAGCTGGGCGATCTGCGCGCGATCTTCCGCCATGACACTGCGGGCGGTCTGGGTCAGGCTGGCCAGCTTGCGGTTGTCCTCGCGCACGTCGCTGATCATGGCATCCAGCCGCTGTTCCTGGTTGGAATATTCGGCACGACGCTGGTCCAGGTAATAGTTGGCGCCCATTGCCACGCCGCAGCCCACCAGCGCGGCTTTCAGCATGCAGTCTTTCTTGTCGCTGGGATTGCCGAGCTGGCACAGCAAGGCGCCGGCGATGGCACCACCCGCGCACGCCTGCCAGCCGGATTTGCTGAAAAAGCGGGCTTCGTCGTTCTGGGTCAGGCGTGGGTCGGCACTGCCGGCAGCCTGTGGCGCGGGGGCGGGACTGCCACCGCCGCCCATGTTCGGCAGGGAATAGGGGGAATTGGCGCAGCCGCCCAGTGTCAGGCTGATGCCAATTGCCAGAGCCATGGCGCGACGGTGCGGAATTGCGAAAATCTTTTTCATGGATGTGCCTCGGTCGAGCATGTCATTCGGTGGATTTGCAGGCGTCCAGCCATTGCTGGCGCGCGATCTTGCCGGTATTCAGATAGCCTTGCAGGTTTTTCCAGTGCGTGTCCAGATAGGCGCGCAGATTGTTCTTGCCCCGCGCGCTGAGTTGCTGGCCGGTGACACTGATCTGGGGCTGCACCAGCTTTTCGTTGTAGGTCATGCTGGTGTCCACCAGCGTGTCGGCGTAATAGTTCAGGATGAAATCCAGCGCTTTCTTCTGATCATCCATCTGCTGCTTGCGATTGGGGCAGGTTGTGGACGGCGCACTGTTGTCTTCGCAATTGGATTTGTAGAGGCCGGCGAGACGGTCGTGAAAGGCGCCATCGTCTTTCAGTTTGGTGCAGAGGAAGGCGCCCAGCTGCAACGAGGACCGGATAGCCTGGTCGCGCTGCTCGTCGCGGGCCTGGATGTTGGCGCGCAGGTCGTTGTTGAGTTTTTCCAGCTGCTTTTTCACCGCATCATCCTGCATGCCGGATGCGATGCTGCCCAGCTCCTTCACCGGGTCCTTGCCGCCACTGTCTGCCTTGCCGCCGTCCTTGCGGGCGCCCAGTTTGTTCCATTCGCTTTCGATCTGTTTTACCCGTTCGCGCGAGGTCAGGGTGGGTGCCACCAGGGCCAGACGCACACCGCTGGTTTTCAGTTTGTTCGGGGCGCCGCTGCTGTAATAGGGTTCTTCCTGCCGCATTGCGCTGTGCAGTTCGGCCTGAGGCGTCTGGTAATTGCCGCCGCGCACCACGTAGCCGCCGGCCTGACCGTGCAGGCGGTCCAGTTTGTTGAGCCGGAAGGGTTCAAACACCATTTCATCCACGTTGCCGAGAATATCGTGCAGGCCCGCCGGGTTGGCGTTGAGCAGGCCGGTGAGTTGCAGCTTGCCGTTGGCGGATTGCGAGCCGGCGAACCAGGCATAGCCATTCATTCCTTCCGGCATCGGGAAGCGCGAATCGCGGAACTCGGCGGGCGATACGGCGATACCGCCCCGCGCTGCAAATTCCCATTCCACTTCGGTTGGCAGGCGCACAAAGCCGGGGGCACCGTCTTCCTTCGGCAATTTGGCGGCGGCGTTCTTCTGCAGCCACAGGCTGTATTGGTCGGAAAAGTTCATGGCGTCGAACCAGCTGATGCCGGTCTGCGGCAGCCGCATTTTCGCAGCGGGCGTGGGACATTTTTCGGCCGTCATCGCCTGGTACTGCAGTTCGTTCAGTTCATATTTTGCCAGCAGGTAGTAGCGACCCGCATCCGGCTTGCTGACGGTGAAACTGCCGGCGATATGGGCCGGGCGCGCCTGTTCCAGGTAGCCCCAGTTGCCGCTGTCCTGGCCCACGGTGATGGCGTAGTCCTCCAGCGGGTTGGCCAGGGGCACCTTGATCTGGCGGAAGGTCATGGCGCCGTCGCAGGGCATGGGCAGGATCACGTCGCCGTCCGCCGGTTTGGGGTTGAAATATTTTTCGTCCCAGGTGGCTTGGGCGGTGCCGGCAAACGCCGACAATATCAGTGCCGTTGCGGGCATTAAAAACCGACTGATCCGATTCAGGCCAGTGGCTGTTTCAGATTTCCCGCAGGCTTTCCGCCGGCTGAATGTGAATGGCACGGAATCCTCCTATTCCCGCCACCAGCGTGGCGATGAGCAAGGCGCTGACGAACGCCAGCGCGATATGACTGTTTTCCAGGTGGCAGACGAATGCGCCGTCCGCCAGGTGGGTGCCCAGGGCGCGGTTGAACACGCTGCTGCCCGCCAGATAGGCGAGGTAGCCGATGACAAATGCAATGCCGGTGAGCAGTGCCGCCTGCACCATCACGTAGGCACCCACATAACCGCGCCGGAATCCCAGCAGGCGCAGCAGCGCCAGATCCTTGCGCTTGCGGTCGATGTTCGCCAGGAACGCGCCGATCAGCGAGGCGATGCAGCCGATTACGGCGGTCCACGCAATCACGGCGAAAATCAGGCTGAGCACGCGGTCGATGGCCTTGACCGACTCGATGTCGCGGGCGCGGGTGGTTACTTCGATATTGCGCTGCTGCAGCCAGTCTGCCAGCGGTGCCACGTCGTCCAGTGTTTTCGCATAGATGCGGGCGCGGGCGAAGCGGGGTTGCGTCTGCGTTGCTGCGGTGCCGGTGTCGAGGCCGAATGCCGGCATTTTAACGCCATCGCGGAACTGTTCCATCGCCAGCAGCAGATCCAGTGTCACCAGGGCGGCGGGGCGGCCGAAAGCCGTTTCGTCCAGCACGCCGGAGACGGTCAGCGTCACCCGGCCCCGTTCGTTGTTGCCGTCCAGTTTGCGCACTACCACCAGTTGCAGCGTGTCGCCGGGTTTGGCCTGCAGCTTTTTCGCGGCGGCGGCGCTCAGCACTACCTCCTGCGCCGACGGCGGTGGCGCCACCTTGCCCTGCAGCAGCGGGTCGCCGGCGGCGCTGGGAATGATCTCGGCGTCGGCGGCGAAATGCTGGCTGTCTTTCACCAGATCCGCCTGGGTGTTGAGGGAGCGGGTCAGCGGCATGACGAAGCCGGTGGCCGGTTGTGCCTTCAGCGCGTCGATCCAGGGCTGGTCCAGGTTGCCGTTGCCCAGCATTCGGATTTCCAGATTGCGCGGATCGCTCAGCAGGTTGTCGCGCAGTTGCGTTACCACGCCGTTTTTCAGGCCGAACAGCAACAGCAGTGGCGCGATGACGGCGATGATCGAGGCGACGATGCACAGCGATACCTTGCGGTCGAACCACAGGTCGCGGCCCGCCAGTTCCACCAGCAGGCGCCAGCGCGGGGGCTGGGCGAGGGCGGCAGGAAAACGTTCAGGCTGCGTCACGAAACACCGTTCCCTGGCTGCTGTCCGCACTGGGCACGCCGATGATGTTGCGGATTCCACAGTCGCGCACCAGATCCCAGTCATGACTCACCAGCAGCGCGGCGATCTGGAAATTCTGCACGATCTCGATGATCAGTTCGAACAGCTTGCGGGCCTGGATCGGGTCGAGGGCAGCGGTGGGTTCGTCCGCCAGCAGCAGGTCCGGTTGATGGGCGATGGCGCGCACGAAGGACACCCGTTGCCGCTCGCCGATCGACAGCTGGCGCGGCAGTTTATCCAGCAGTGGCCGCAGGTGCAGGCGGGCGATGGCGTCTTCCACCAGATCGCTGCGGGGCGGCAGGCCGCTCATGCGGCGGGGCAGGCTGATGTTCTGGCGCACGTTCAGGAACGGCAGCAGGCCGCCGGTCTGCAGTACGAAGCCGAGTTTGCGGGCGCGCAGGTCCGCCAGCGGCGCCTGGGCATCCTGCTGCAGGAAAGCGGCAATATCCACGGCGGGTGTGTCACCCAGGGTGAAGGTTTTCAGCTGGGCGGGCGCGAGGATCAGGCCGATCATTTCCAGCAGCGTGCTCTTGCCGCAGCCGGATGGGCCGGTGATGGCCGCCACTTCGCCGCGCCGCAAATGCAGGGAAGGCAGGGACACCCGGTAAGTCTGGCTGCCCTGCCCGCGCGTGATGCCCATGCCTTCGATCCGCAACATTCCGGTTTCCTTCAGGTCAGGGCAGCGCTTCCAGCGGCACGGGATAGACGTGGTCGCGCGGATCACTGCCTTCCGCCAGCGACACCCAGCGATCCACATCGGCGTTGTAGCGCTGGTAGTACTTGAGCTTGTTGTTCAGGCGCTGGATGAAGCGCTCCTGCTCCACGCCTTCCCAGCTTTTCCAGGTTTCCTCGTCCAGGCTCAGCACGTCGCTCAGGTAGGGCAGGCCTTCCAGGTATTCTCCCAGCAAGCCCAGTTCCGTCAGATTGGCCGAGGTTTTCTGCTTGAGCTGGTTCGGGTCCTGGCCCATGGTGGCGGCCACGGAACGCAATTGTTCGAACATGTTGGCAGGGGAAATCAGGCCCTCGTTGGCGGCGTCGGCGATTTTCTTCACCACGTCGGCCAGATCGCTGAGCTGGCTCTTGGTGAGCAGTACGCGCACGTCGGTGGTGGGCACGTTCTGTTTTTCCAGATCGCGGTCGCTGATCCAGGCTTCGAATACCGGGGGTGCCTGGGCGCCGGTGACTTCACCCAGATAGGCCAGCTGCATGGCGTGGCCCAGTAACGCGGTGTCCTGCAGCAGGGGATCTTCCTTCGCTGCCGGTTTGTCGGCAGTTGCCGGTGCGACGGGCTTGGCCGGTTTGCCGTAGCCGGGGTCGGCGCTGGCCGCACTGCCGGCGGCATCCTCGCCACTGTAAGCTGCTTTCACCTGGCCGGTGATGGCGGAGGCCAGGGCATCCACCTTCTGGCCGAAGCTGGCCACGTCACCCGCTTCCACCGGGTAATACAGGGGCTTGTTGAGGAAAGGGTTCAGCGCCAGATCGTTGTACTGGGCTTCGGCACTGGCGTGGTCCTTGGCGCCGGCCGGGGTTTTCAGGTGCAGTGCGTAAATGGCCACGCCCCGGTATTTGGCTTCCAGCCGCACCTGGGATGCGTTCAGCCCGGTGCCGGACAGCGGATCGCTGCCATCCACCGCGCCAGCGTCGGTGATCAGC
>JBMOPR010000815.1:0-5534 GCA_049323075.1 Pseudomonadota bacterium | reverse complement strand
GTCGGGGGCGAGCGCCATCACCTCCTTCGCCGCCTCGGTCAGATGGACGCCGGCGAGCTGCGGCCAGAGCTTCGCGCCCATGCGCTCCCAGCGCCCGCCGCTGCGCACCAGATAGCGCGCGCCGAATTCGTTCCAGTTCACTTCGTCCAGCGCCTGCATCACGCCGGAGTAGGCATCCTCGGCAAACGCCTTGCTCGACACCGTGGCCGGTTTCAGTGCCGCCACCTTGGCGAGGAAATCCTTGCCGTCTTTTACGGTGGTGGGATCAACGTACAGCTTGCTGACATATTCCAGTCCAGGCACGGCCTTGGTACTGGAGCGATAGGCCACCAGGCCGAACTTCACCTGGTCCAGCAGCTGTTCCTGTTCGATGCGGCTGTAGACTTTTTTGATCGCCTCGCGGGTGCGGTCGATATAGGGGCCCATGGAGATGGTGGAATCGATCACGAACACCACGGCGGCAGAAAAGCCTTTCAGCATGTTTTCCTGGGGTGGCTGGGCGGGATCGGAACGCTTGTCAGCTTCTTTTTCCGTGCCCGGTTTGCCGCCGGATTTGTCATCGTTCTTGCTGTCATCCTTGCTGTCACTTTTGCTGACAGACGCCACGTTCAGCAGCCGCACCTGAAAGCCGTTTTCGGTGAAGGTTTCTTCGGCGCCCAGCACCGGCAGCAGGTAGAAATTCTGTTGCAGATCGACGGCGTAGGGCGGCTCCTGCGCCACCACGCGGGGATCGCGGTCGTTGGCGGCCAGCTTGTCGCGGATGGGTTTGAGGATGGGTTTGGCGTCCGGTGCTGCCAGGATCTGGTCCAGCGTGTCCTTCTTGCGGAAGAACAGCAGCGGATCGCGGCCGGCGGGATTGGTGAAGGCCAGCGTCATCTGCATTTTCCATTCGACAGTGCAGTCGGCTTTCATCCAGCCGGTGGTTTTGCCATAGCTGTCGGGGCCCAGATGCAGCCATTCCGCATTGCCGGACTTTTTGCGTTCATACACGTAGAAGCGGCTGAAGGCGGGTTGCGGTTTGCCGCCGGTGGCGCCCATGGTGTCCGTCAGCAGGCAGCCGGGGGTGGTGAGCACGCGCTGGTGCAGGGTTTTCTTGCCCGGCTGCAGCAGGGGCTTGCTGTCGGCGGCGCTGGCGCCGGGCGTGTGAAGAGCCAGCGGTGCACCGGCCAGCAGGCCCAGCAGCGCGGCGACAAAGGTGGAGCGGAATGCAGTGCGCACGTTGTGTTTCCCGTTTGGCAGAGGTCCGTTGAGCAGAGTTCCGTTTTGCATAGGTCTGATTCAGCTAGTTCTGATTCAAGTAGGTCTGGCTTCAGTTGATCCGACTTATATTGATCTGATTTGGTGTTGATCCGTTTGGTGTTGATCCGTTTGGTGATTTTCCAGCTGGCGTTGACCCGGTTTTTACTTGCCCAGCTGTTGCAGGCGCTGTTTGGCTTCGGCGTTGTCCGGATCGTGATTGACGACAATTTCATACCAGTAGGCGGCGGTTTCCGCGTCGGCACTTTCCACGCAGCCGCCGGCTTCGAAATGGTCCGGATCGTATTCGCGGGCGTAGGCCAGTGCGATGCGCGCGTCGCCGGCCTGGGCCTTGTAGGCATACAGGCGCTGGGCGATGTTGCAGCGCCTGGCGTCCTTGGCGGCGTTGATCACGGCCAGCACCTGGTCGGTGGACGGCGACGACTTCAGGCAACCCTGCACGAAGGCCAGATCGTCGCCGGCGCCCATGGCTTCCTCGCCGCAGGCGCCGCCGGTATCGGCCGTTGGGGTTGCGCCCGGCAGGTTGCCGGTGGTGAACAGGCCCAGGTACCAGGCAGCACCGCCGCTCACCAGCAGCAACAGCGCCAGCAGGGTGAGATAAAGGGGCAGCATGCTGCGCTTGGGTAGCGGTTTGAACGCGGGTTCGCCGGTGGACGGACTGTGCGGCGGAAACGGCGTGGTGGACGACGTCTGCTCCGGCTTCTTCTGCACCACGGTGCCTTCATCGATGGGAGCCACGCCGAATTTCATGCTGGGCTCGGGCTCCGGTTGTGGCTGAGATTCCGGGCGGGATTCCGGTTTGACAACGGGCGCGGCTTCCTTCACTTCCTTCGCAGCAACGGGTGCCGCATTTTCATGCCGGGTGCGGGATTCCTGGCGCACGGAATTTCCCGCCGCCTGCGACGACAGGATCTGCCCCAGAATGCGCAGCACGCCCTTGTCCTTGTGATCGGCGCTGCGCAGTTCGAACATGTAGACCACCTGCGGATTCTTCACCAGCGGGTCCACCAGCCAGGGGCCCATTTCGCCGCCGAGGCCGCCTTCAATCGCTTCCAGCACACTGACATCGTGCCACACCGGATTGGTGGTCCAGTCGCCGTTTTCATCCAGGAAACGGCTGTCCTGATTGCGTTGCACTGACAATTCGACATTGCCGGCCGGCGCTTTCCAGCCGATCACGGTGAGCATGGCGTAGCCGGGGCCGGTGGCGGAGGCTTTCAGTTCCAGTCGTAAGGGCATGCGTTATTCCGTACGGGTTGCTTTGAACGTGGCGATGATGCGGCCCAGCGCATCGTTCTGTTCCGGCGTGATTTCGCGGCCCGCGCTGTGGCCGGCGTTGCCGACGGCGATTTTGGAAAAGGCCACCAGCCAGTCGAACAGGTAAATGCCGGTGTGATTGATCGGTTGCGGCGGCAGGTCGGGCAGGCTGCCCGGCGCAATCGCGGCAGGCGGTTCGAACAGTTTGGCACCCTTGTTGGCGGCGCTGTCGGGCCGCTCGGCCAGCGGCTGCTCGATAAAGCCCAGCCAGGCGATGAAGTCCGCCAGCACGGTGCGGGCTGCCAGCACCTGCCGGTCCACCAGCTGTTCGCGCTTGGTGCCCACCTGTTCGGTGCTGACGATGGTATGCAGCAGCCGGGTGCGCAGGTCCATGCGGTTGGCGGCGGTGATCAGTTCGTCCACCAGGGCTTCCACCGCCGGTTTGGGAAAACCGAAAAAGGCCATCAGGCGCTGGTCTTCGGGAATATTACGCAGGTGATTGATCCATTCCCGCAGCACGGCCTGGGCAAAGCGGGCGTCGCTGCCCACCGCCAGAGTTTGTGCCGTTTTCTCGCTGGCCTTCGGCGCGCTGTCGTCGCTGCCGAACAGATCCAGGTCGTCGCCGAGACTGATCAGGTCGCCACCCAGGCTGAGGGCGCCGGCGGATTCCTGGGGTGTGCCGGTTTGCGGTGTTGATGTGGCCACCGGTTCGTCATCGGCGCGCAGGTACAGGGTACGCAGCAGATCGTCCGGCAGTTGCAGCCGTTGCAGGAAATCGCCGAGCAGCAGCGCACGCGGCTTCAGCGCATCCACGATCTGCTGGGCGATTTTCTTTTTCTTCTCCATTTCGCCGGCACCTTCGGCGAGAAACCAGGGGCCGAGGCGGTTTTCCACCAGATCGTGCACCAGGTCGTCGAGCTGTTCGTGGATGCGGGCCAGTTTCACGCTGCGCAGCGCCACCTTCTGCAGATAACCGGTGACGCTGTCCATGCCGCCATCATTCAGCGCCATCATGGCATCCCACGCAGCGGCGGGCTCGTGCACGTGCTCGCGCACGGTTTCGTCGGCGGCGAAGGTGCGTTTCATCAGCTCCAGTTGCGGCGCCATGGCGGCATTCACCGCTTTTTCCTCGCCGTTTTCCAGATCGATGAAGGCCACTTTCATGCGCGGCTTGCGCACCAGGAAGGTATTGTTGAACGGTTTGCCCGGCAGCCATTCCTGCATCCAGGCGTACTGGCCGAAGCGTTCCAGCATCGCCATCTTCATCATGCCGCTGTTGCCCCAGGCGATCTGCAGCAGATCCTCACCCATATCGAGCGAGTTGCCGATGCGCATGTCGAACATGGTGATGGCCCACAGCAGGCCGGACTGGCGACGGGCACGGATTTCCGGTGTGCTGCCCTGCGTGCGCGCAATCCATTCGGTGAGCACCGGGCCCACGCTGGTGACATCCGACTGCTTGTTCGACGGCGTGCACACGATCAGCACGTTCATTTCCTGGCTGTCGGTGTAGCGTTCGAACAGATACGCCACCTTGCCGCGCAGGATCAGTTGCGCCACCGGATTGGCGTCGTCACTTTTCACGGCGCGACGCACGTCATCCAGTGATTCCACACTCAGGCGGCCGCGATAGCCGGGAAAATCCAGCAGGTCCACGTCTTCGAACAGCGGCTCGCGGGTGTGTTCCACCAGCGGAAAAATCAGTTCGGCGGTGAGAGCGGCCAGTTGCGCCAGCGACAACGTGACGGGCGGCTGCAATTCATTGTTGACGGAAGGCCGCACGCTGATGGTTTTGTCGGTGGGTTTGCCGAGGCGCTCCAGCATGTCCACGTTCATGATGCTGTCGGCCTGCGACAGGCCGCCCTGCGGAGTGGCGCGCACCAGCGCATCCAGGGGCGCGAACACGCTGCCGGCGTGACGCAGGCTGGCCAGGGTCTGGGCGAAACGGGCGTAGGTTTCCGTCAGTTCCGGAATTTCACCCCACAGAATCGAAAACAGTTTGGCGCGGTCGTCGCTGGACAGGGACGGCGCCAGTTCCACCGCCGTAGGCCAGTAGTAACCGTTGAGCTGCTTCAGCGAACCGGGGAAGCGGTCCAGCAGGTAATCCCACAGATCCACCACATCATCTTCGCTGACACCGGCGACAGGCTGGTGCTGTTTGCGCTTGGCCAGATCCTTCAGCATCTGGCGCACTTTGGTGTCGTTGTATTCGTACTGGAATTTCTCGGTGTTGAAATCGTTGAAGAAAGAGTTGGCCAGAATTTTTGCCACTTCCACTTCGCCAAACAGTTTCAGTTCGATGGGGAAATCCAGCGGCCCCGGTTGCGCGGTGCGACTGAAGCGGGTGACCAGTCCGGTCGCTTCCTTGCCGCCACCGGGCGGGTTCACATGGGTAAGAAAATCCAGGCGCTGGCCGCCGAAATCGGTTTCCAGTTTGCCGTTGGCGCCCGCCGCCAGTGTTGAAATCAGATAGGACTTGCCCGCCTGCGACAAACCGAAAAAGCCCACCGTCATCGGCCGGCTGGACACCGCGCCCAGCCGTCGCGCCAGATTGCGCACGCGGCGCATTTTCAGGATCAGGTGATCGGCTTCGTTGTCGAGCCGGGGTGCGTTGCGGCGCACGTCGCTGATCCAGCGCACGGCATCGCCCGCGCCTGTGTGCACCGCCGCCCAGTGTTGGCTGAGTTGTTCGGGGCTGGTTTTCTGTTCTGCGCCGCTCATCGAAACACGCTTCCGCTATCGAGCCAGTATTGGGATTCCCCCAGTCCGGCATCGGACAGGGTGTTCAGTTGCAGTTTCAGCGCCCGGCTGCTGACGGAACCGGTGTCGGATTCCACGCCGGCGATGATGAACCGCTCGGTGCCTTCCGCCGGATTGGCGCTGTTGCGCTTGGCCTGCAGTCGCACTTTTAGTACGCGGCCTTCCGATGCCAGCGCCTCGCTCAGTTTCTTGTCCACCACCGTGATGGTGTACAGCGGCGCCGCCGACCAGCGTTCCGCCGCCAGTTGCCGGAAACCCAG
>JBMOPR010000814.1:0-5538 GCA_049323075.1 Pseudomonadota bacterium | reverse complement strand
GGCCTGTATGTGCGCAATTTTCTGCGGCTGAAAAAACGCGGTGGCTGGCTGCTGCACCTGAATACCTGGATCACCGGTTACTGGCTGGTGTCTACGCTGGTGACGGTGTTCTACACGCCGTTGCTGCTGCGCAGGCTGGGCGATCCGATGGCACTGGTCACCTGTGTCGCCGCGCTCACCACCACCATTCACCTGTGGCGCCGGGGTGACGTGTCGGCGCGCTATTTTACCATCGCCTGGGGCCAGCTGATCCTGGCCACCATGGGTGTGGTGCTGATGTTTGAAGGCGTGTTGCCCTACGACAGTCTGACGGAAAAATTGCAGCTGGTCGGTTTCGTGCTGGAAACCCTGCTGTTGTCCTTTGCGCTGGCGGAACGCATCAATCGTGAGCGTCACCAGCGCGAACTGCTGCAGCAGACAGCGCTGGACATGACGCGGCAGGCCAGCGAGGAACGGCGCGCCAAACTGGAAGCGCAGGCCGATGCGCTGGCCTTGCAGCAGCGCCACACCGATGAGCTGGAATTGCGCGTGCTGGATCGCACCGCCGAGCTGGAGCGCACCATGCGCAATCTGGAACTGGCCAACCGCGAGCTGGCCAAGCTGAGCGTGACCGATCCGCTCACCGGCCTGCACAACCGACGTTATTTCGATGAGGTGCTGGCCAGCGAAATCCAGCGTGGCCAGCGTCAACAGTCACCGGTATCGCTGATCCTGGTGGACGTGGACCATTTCAAGCGCATCAACGATACCTATGGCCATCTGATCGGCGACGAGTGCCTGAAGCTGGTGGCGGCCACCCTGCGTCAGGTGGTGGTGCGGGGCACCGATCTGGTGGCCCGTTACGGCGGTGAGGAATTTGCGGTGATCCTGCCGGCAACCTCGGATGAGGATGCGCGTCTGGTGGCGGAACGCATTCGCATCGCCATCGAAAAAACACAGTTCATTCACGCGGGAAGAAGGATTTCACTGAATGCCAGCCTGGGCATCGCCGGCCGGATTCCGCTGCAGCATGAAAACAGTGCCCGCCTGATCGCGGCGGCGGATGAGGCGTTGTACCGGGCGAAGGAAACCGGACGCAACCGGGTGGTGGTGGCGGATCTCGCGCAGCGCTAGCTCAGCGGTTATGGCGCGCGCTGCTGTTACGGGGTGCGGGTAATGCCTGCAATGCGGGTGGATTGCGCTTAGGCAATGGCTTGCGCAGGTTGAGCCGCGCGGTGAGCGGGGCGACACCGGGCACGTGATAGAACGCGAACGTCTTGCCCCGGTTGGCGGTGCAGTACAGGTGCAGCGCCCGTTGCGGGAGGGGCGCAGTCGGGTCCACCCGTGCATCGCCCAGACAGTGACAGGCAGCGGCCGGCAGCAGGCTGGCCGGCAGCGGCAACGTGCGCTGCTCCGCCAGCATCTGCAGCAGCTCTGCCTGCTCTGCTCTGGGTGCACACCCATAGCGTTGCTGCAATCGCTGCAGCAGTTGCAGGGCCTGGTCCGGCGTTTCCGCCAGCAGACGTCCATCCACACCGGACAGCCAGGCGACGTAACGGTTGAAATGATGCAGTGCGAGTTGGTCGTCAGGTTGCAGTGTCACACCCAGTGCCGCCATGCCTTGCACCGTCAGCAAGCCGGTCTCCAGCATTTCCAGCGCCAGCGTTTCCTGGTTGAACGGTTCGCCCAGCGTCAGCAGGTTGCGGCCGTGGCCGCGCAGGGCCCAGCGTTCCATGGCGCGGTTCAGCCGTTGTTCCATCAACTGGCTGTGGCCAGGTCCGCCCGGCAGCAGGGTGGCGGGCTGATACAGGCAGTTTTGCAGCTGCAGGAATTCGTTCAGCCGTTGTCCGGGATTGATCAGGTGGCAGCGAAAGCGGGTGCGGGTGCGCAGCAGGCCGTTGATCGCCCACGCCAGCCGGCGTTCGTTGGCAAAGCTCAGTTGCAGCTGACGGGCGCGCTCCAGTTGTGCGTGATCGATCCAGGCCGGCACGGTGTGCAGATGGTCCAGCCATTCCTGATAAATCCCGATTTCACTCTTGGCCAGGAAGATGACTTCTTTCAGCAGGCTGTCGGCCGGCATCTGGTCGATGCGCAGGGCAACGGCGTCCGTCAGCGGATCGGCGCTCAGGCGCAGACGGTTGAGTTGCGCGTCGGAATAGGGGTGGGCCGGGCGGTTGACGGCGATCATGGAATAGGTCCCGCGGTTTTTATTCTGTTTGTGGGGCTTGATAGAGACATTAATCGCAATTCCTTGGGGGGCGCAAGCCATTGGCTGCAAATTGCCCTAATTCGGTTAGCACTCATTGCAGCGCAGCGCTCGCGAACGGATTGCGGGCCGGCTCGCTCAGCTGCGCCAGGGTGATCTGGTCGGCGCGGGTCTGGCTTTTGCGGATGTGCTGCAGCATGCAGGCTTCTGCCGCTTCGGCATCCCGGTTCAGCATCAGGCGGCAGATGTCGTGGTGTTCGGCGTAGGTGTCCTCGATGCTGCTGTAGTCAGGCCAGCCCAACCGCCGTACTACGCGGATGTGATCGTTGATGTCGGTGAGGTAGCGCACCAGCGCCTCGTTGCCGCTGCCCTGGGCCAGGGCGATGTGGAAAGCTTCCTCCGCCTGCTTGATGCGATCGCTGGATTCGGCGCCGAAAAACAGGTTGGCCGGGTCCCACTGGGTGGCCAGTTCCCGCAGGGCGGCGTCAGGCATGTGCACGCAGGCCAGCCGTACCGCCAGGGTTTCGATCGCCACCCGCACGTCGTAGTAATCGCGGATGCGGGCAATATCCACCACCCGCACGAAACAGCCCTGCTTGGGACGGATAGTGATCTGCTTCTCCACTTCCAGACGCTGCAGCGCCTCCCGCACCGGTGTGCGGCTGACCTGGAAATAGTCGGCCACCTGGGTTTCGGTGAAGCGGCTGCCCGGCGCCAGTTCCAGATCCAGGATCATGCTGCGCAGGGACTGGTATATGTGCTGGGCGGTCATTTTTGATCGCACTTCGTTCTCCCTAATGCTGCGCCTGAGGGGCGCCGTCCCGGAAACCATGCATTTCCCTTGCCCTAATCTGTCGCCGATGGCTGCCCGTTTCAAGAGCAGCTGGTGTCGGAGGGCACCGGTTTTTATCACCGGCGGCCGGCGGTGCGTGCACTCGCGGCCCAATGCAGGGCGATATCTTGCTGATTGAAAAGCCTTTTTTCTGAGCCTGGTGCCACTCCGGACAGTCTGGCATAGACAATGCAACGTTGTATACAACAGGCGGAAATGCGGGGGCATGCCACCTGGTTCGAGCAGAATTGCACATACCAACCAATGATTCGGGGGAGCACATGATGAAAACCGGGCACAGCCGTTTGCATTCCATTTTAAATCCTTTTCGCCGCCGGGCCTGGCCCTGTCTGCTGGGTGCCCTGGGCATTCTGGCGTCGGGGGATGCCCTGGCCGGAATCGCGCAGTGGAGTTCCACCAATTTCCAGCTGCTGTACGGCGACAACTACCAGTCGATTTTTTTCAACGAGGCCACCGGCAAGCTGGATTCGGTCGACGACGTGCGCAGCGTGATCACGGTGGAACACGTGAACGGCTGGAAGTATGGCGACAACTTCATGTTCTTCGACATCACCAACGCCGACCGCACCACCGAAACCACCACCAATTATTACGGCGAAATTTCACCGCGCCTGAGTTTCGGCAAGATGACGGGCGTGAACATGAATCACGGCCTGCTCAACGACGTGCTGATCACCACCACCGCGGAAATCGGTGAAGGTTTCCGCAGCAATCTGTACGGTCTGGCGGTGGACCTCAATCTGCCGGGTTTCGCATTCTTCCAGTTCAACTACTACGTACGCAACGACGTGGAATTCATGGGTGGCCCGGCACCGAACGATACCGGTTCGCAGATCACGCTGGTGTGGCTGGTGCCGTTCGACATCGGCACCACCCTGTGGGCGTTTGAAGGCTTTGTCGATTACGCCTATGACGTCGATCCGGGCGAGGACAACATCATCGCCGGGCCGCGTCTGCTGATGGATGTGGGCGAACTGTTCGGTGAAAAGGGCGCCGTGCAGGCGGGCGTGGAATACCAGATCTGGCGCAACAAGTTCGGCATCGAGGATATCGATGAGGACGTGGTGCAGGCGATGGTGAAATTCATTTTCTGAATGTTGACGACCAACAGGAGGATGGCCCCGATGCTGAATCTGCAGGCACAACCGGCGGCACTGTCCATCGATCTGGCACGCACTGCGCTGCTGCTGATCGACATGCAGCGGGATTTCCTGGAACCCGGTGGCTTCGGTGAATCCCTCGGCAACGATGTGTCGTTGCTGCGGGACTGCATCGAGCCCTGCCGCGCCGTGCTGGCGGCGGCCCGGGCCCAGGGTCTGCTGGTGATTCACACCCGTGAAGGCCACCGGCCGGATCTGAGCGACGCACCGCCGGCGAAAATCAATCGCGGTGATCCGTCCGTGCGCATCGGCGCGCCCGGGCCCATGGGTCGCATCCTGATTCGCGGTGAACCGGGGCAGGACATCATTCCGGAGCTGTATCCGATTGCCGGCGAACCGGTCATCGACAAGCCCGGCAAGGGTTCCTTCTACCAGACGGATCTGGAGCTGATCCTGAAAAACCGCAATATCGACACGCTGCTGGTGGGCGGTGTCACCACGGAAGTGTGCGTGCACACCAGCGTGCGGGAAGCCAATGACCGTGGTTTTCGCTGCGTGGTGCTGGCGGATTGTTGCGGGTCGTATTTTCCGGAATTCCACCGGGTTGCGCTGCAGATGGTAGCGGCGCAGGGCGGCATTTTCGGCTGGGTTTCGGATGGGGAAAAACTGAGGCAGGCGTTACAACAGGCGGGCGCTTAAACCAAGCGGGCTCTCACATAAGCAAGGGGGTAACAACAGATGAACACGACCACATTCAAACCGAAAATCTGGTCGCCTGGCGACTGGAACGCGTTGTTCGGCTTCGGCACGAACATTCTGGTGAACATGCTGGTGTTGACGGCATTGTTGCGCTTTGTGCTGAAATTGCCGGACGAAATCGTCTTCGGTCGCATCCTGCCTGCGTGCGGGCTGATGTTGTGCCTGAGTACGATGTACTACGCCTGGCTGGCGTACCGGCTGGCGCAGAAAACCGGGCGCAACGATGTGTGCGCGCTGCCATCGGGCACCAGTGTGCCGCACATGTTCGTGGTGGTGTTCGTGATCATGCTGCCGATCAGCATCAGCACCGGCGATCCCATCAAGGGCTGGGAAGCAGGGCTGACCTGGGTGTTCGTGCAGAGCTTCGTGCTGATGCTGGGCGGCTATATTGCACCTTACATCCGCAGAATTACTCCGCGCGCGGCGCTGCTGGGCACACTGGCCGGTGTGTCGCTGGCGTTCATTTCCATGCGCCCGGCGCTGGAAATGTACATGACGCCGGTGATCGGCGTGATCTGCTTCGCCATCATTCTGCTGAGCTGGTTTGGCGGCGTGCGCTATTTCAAGGGCATTCCGGCAGGACTGGTGGCGATTGCGGTAGGCACACTGATCGCCTGGAGTTCGCGTGCGGTGGGACTGGA
>JBMOPR010000813.1:0-5567 GCA_049323075.1 Pseudomonadota bacterium | reverse complement strand
CTGGCGGGTGTGCTGGCCTATGTGGAAGACAGGGAGGGCACGCTCGCGCTGGCGGATCTGTTGCAGGATGATGCCCGTTTCGCCTGGCACATTTCCGAACAACCCAACCTGAATTTCGGTTTCACCGACGCCGTGTACTGGGCGCGCTTCGACGTGGACAGTCCGTCCACACCGCAGGCGCAGAATCTGTTCCTGGAAATCAGCTATCCGCTGCTGGATGACATCTGGGTGTATCTGCTGCAGGACGGTACCCTGCTGCGCGAATTCCATGTCGGCGCCGGCCTGCCGTTTGAAGAGCGGCTGGTGCGCCACGGCAATTTTCTGATCCCCCTGGATGTGAGCCCGCAGCCGTTGCAGGTGGTGTTGCGGGTGCAATCGCAATCATCGATGCAGATTCCGTTGTTGCTGTGGGAGAAGGATGCCTTCGTTGAGAATACCTATGTGGAAGCCACCGCGTTCGGATTTTTCTACGGCACGGTGCTGATCATTGCGGTGTACAACCTGCTGGTATTTTTCTCGGTGCGTGAACCGGGATTCCTGTATTTCTTTTTCTACTCTACCGGCATTGTCATCGTGGAAGCGGCGTTGCGTGGTGCGGCGTTTGCGTTCGTCTGGCCAGAGGCGGTGAACTGGGTGGATCGCAGTATTGTGGTGGGTATCGCCAGCTGCACGCTGTTCGGCAGCCTGTTTACCAATAATGTGCTGCTGGTGCGACAGACCCGGCCGGTCATTTCGCGCTGGCTGCAGCTGGTGATGGTGCTGTCAGCGGCCTGCTTCGTTGGCGCGATGGTATTGCCATACAAGGTGATGATTCTGGTGGGCCTGCTGGTGGTTACCCTGTCATCGATTCTCAATCCTCTCGCGCATGCGCTGCGGGTGAAGGATGGTTATACACCGGCCCGCTACATCCTGGTTGGCAGCGTCGTGTTCATCCTGTCGATTTTTGTCACCATCGTTTCCAAAGTGGGATGGTTGCCGCGCAACGCTTTCACCGAATACACACCCTATTACGGCACGGTGTTCCAGTTGCTGCTGTTTTCGCTGTCGCTGGCCGACCGTCTGAATGCAGACCGCAAGCTGCGGGAAGAAGCGCAGCTGAAAGCCGCTGCCAGCCAGCAGGAATTGCTGGGCGTGCAGCTGAAAATCAACGAGGATCTGGACCGCCGGGTGCGCGAACGCACGGATGAACTCGAAGCGCTCAACACCAAACTGCAGGAACTGAGCACCACCGACAGCCTCACCAGTCTGCGCAACCGTCGCTATTTCGACGACATGCTGAAGAATGAATACCAGCGCGCTTTTCGCGACAAGCTGCCACTGTCGGTGCTGCTGATCGATATCGATCACTTCAAGAAACTGAACGACAACTTCGGCCATCCGTTCGGTGATCTGTGCCTGGTGGAAGCCGCCAATCTGATCCGTGGCTGCATCAAGCGGCCGCCGGATGTGGCGGCCCGTTATGGTGGTGAGGAGTTCGTAGTGTTGTTGCCGCAGACAGACCGCGAAGGGGCGGTGAAAGTGGCCGAAAGTCTGCGTGCTGCGTTCAATGCCAAACGCATCGAGGATGGCCCGCACAGTGTTGTCATGACGATCAGCATTGGCGTGTCCAGCACAGTCCCGCCGGATCGCGACGGCCATGAAATACTGTTGAAACGCGCCGATGCGCTGTTGTATCGCGCCAAACAGAACGGCCGCAACCGGGTGGAGTGGGAAACCGGTTCCGCCTGAGCGATGCTGTTCCTATAATGGCGCCACCCGAACCTCATGCCAGGAGTCGCCATGGCCAGTCTTGCCGCACGTGCCGTCAAAGCCTACGCCCGTCGTGTCATCAAGAAAGTTCCGCGCGATCCGGAACATCTGGTGCAGCATCTGCGCCGGGCGCTGAATAATTCCCCGCTGCCCAACTGGCTGCCGCGTGGCGTGCGGCGGACCCAGTTTGCGGTAGAGGGCGTGCGGGGTGAATGGCTGCGGGTGAACAATCCGACGCAGGTCATCCTGTATCTGCATGGGGGTGGTTATATCGCCGGCGTGCCCACTACCTATCTGACCCTGTGTGCAAAATTTGCCAAGGCATTGCAGGCCGATGTGTATATGCCGGCCTACCGTCTGGCGCCGGAACACCCGTTTCCCGCTGCACTGGACGATGCGATGACGGTGTATCGCCTGCTTCTGAAAAAATACCCGGCCAACAAAATCACGGTGATGGGTGATTCTGCCGGTGGTGGACTGACGCTGGGCACCACGCTGGCCCTGCGCGATGCGGGTCTGCCGTTGCCGAAATGCAATCTGGCCTATTCGCCGATGGCGGATCTCACCGCGCCTCACGGCAGCCGCAACCTGAATGAACTGCGCGACGACATGTTCACGCCCGAGATGTATCACATCGGGATCGACCTGTATGGCCGCACGGAAGCGGACCGGCTCAATCCCCATGCCTCGCCGGTGTTCGGTGATTTCACGGGCATGCCGCCGCTGCTGGTGACGGTGGACCGGAGCGAATGCATGCACGATGATTCGGTCAAAGTGGTGGAGCGGGCCCGGGCCGCCGGCGTCGATGTAACCTTTATCGAGCGCGATGGCCTGCTGCATGTGTGGCCGATTTTCTATCCGCTGCTGCCGGAAGCGCGTCAGGATGTAGCCGAATCGGTGATGTTTATCGACCGCCACTGACGCCGCAGCCTTACTTGGCACCTCGGGCTCCGGAATCCCTGCCTATACTGGATTGAAACCTGCTATTGCCAGACGGATGACCCCCGGGGATTGCCAACACCTGCATGAACAGCCGGACGTTGAAGTTGCTGCCACTGCGCTGGCTGGCCGTGTGCCTGCTGACGTTGTTTTGCCTGCGTCCGGCCCTGGCGCTGGAATCCATTGAGCTCGGCGCCGGCGTGGTGTCGTTGTCTCCCGCGCCAGTACAGCTGGAACTGTTTCAGGACCCTGCCGACAACCTGCGCCTGGAGGATATCCTGGCCGGCCGCGCGAGCTTCGCGCCCGTGCGCCAGCAGGTCATCAATCTGGGCAAGAGCGACAGTTCCGTGTGGGTACACCTGCGCCTGCGGGATGTCACCCCGGGAGAGACGGTCAATACCTGGATTCTGGAACTGGCCTTCGCGCGGCTGGCCCGGGTGGACATCCATCTGGTGGATAACGGCACGCTGAAACTGAGCGAGCGCATCGGCTATGCAGTGCCAATGTCGGCGCGCACACTGAAGCACAACTACTTTGCCCAGCCTCTGCTGCTGGAGCCGGGCCGGCAGTATGATCTCTATCTGAACGTCATGCGCAAGGGCGGCGGCATCCAGATTCCGCTCAAGCTGCATCGGGCCACCGAATTTTCCCGCTATGTGTCCGAAAGCAACCGCTACTACGGCATGTACTTCGGCATCATGCTGGCGATGCTGATCTACAACAGCTTCCTGATGGTGTCAGTGGGCACCCGCGCTTACCTGTATTACATCCTGCACATCATTGGCACTTTCGTCACGTTTCAGATCCTGCAAGGCTACGCCTTCCTGTACTGGTGGCCTGAAGTGCCCGTCATCAATGAGTACGCCATCCAGATTGCAGTGTGTCTGTCCTCGATGGCGGCGTTGCTGTTCGTGCGCCACTACGTCGGATTGCACCAGTTTGCTGCCTGGATGAACCGCGTGATCACCGGCATGCTGGTGCTGGGCTGCTCCATCATTGCCATCCGCCTGGCAACCAGTCAGCCCATGATCGCGGCAGCCGGGCTGTTCATTGCGGGTGCCAGTGTGCTGATGATGACGATCACCCTGATCTGCTGGCGTAACGGTTCGCGCCCGGCGGGCTTTTTCCTGCTGGCTTGGACGGTATTCCTGCTGGGCGCATTGCTGCACATGCTGACCCTGTTTGGCTGGTTTCCCCACAACACGCTGTCGTCGTATGGCGTCATCATCGGCTCGGCGCTGGAAGTGCTGCTGCTGTCGCTGGGGCTGGCGGATCGCATCAATGCGGAGCGGCGCGCCCGCTATCTGGCGCTGCAGGAAAAGCATGCCGCCATCATCGATCTGAAGGAAGCGGAGGCACAGCTGGTGCGGCGGGCGATGCACAGCGCCACCACCGGACTGCCCAATCGCGCATTTTTGCGCAGTGTGCTGGACGAAATCTGCGTTGATGTGACTTCTCAACCCAGCGTCGCGCTGCTGCTGATTGGCATGAACAACTTCCACGAATACAACAAGACGCTGGGTCACAGTAACGGCGACGCCATTCTGTGCCTGCTGGCGGAGCGGCTCGATCAGCTGCTGCAGCCACAACAGGGCCTGGTGCGGATCGAGGACAATGGCGACCAGCGCCATCATCTGGCCTGCATCGAGGGCGTGACGTTTGCCGCCCTGCTGCGGGGGCAGAGCAGTGGGCAACTGCAGCTGTGCGCACAGAATCTGCTGGAACAGATTGAAATGCCGTTCGAGTTTCAGGGCCTGAGCCTGAACGTGAATGCGGCCGTCGGCATTGCGCAATTGCCGGACCATGGAGAAAACGCCGAGGATCTGCTGCGCAACGCCCATATCGCACTGGAGATGGCGGCCAATGCCGGGGGCCGGGTGGCGGTGTATTCCCGTGACATGGATCCCTACAATTCGCGCCGTATTTCCTTGCTGGCGGAACTGCGCGCCGCAATCGAGCGTGACGGCCTGCAACTGCATCTGCAACCGCAGATTTCACTGCAGGATTTCAGTGTGGCGGGGGCGGAGGTGCTGGTGCGCTGGAATCATCCGGAGCACGGCAACGTGACCCCTGCCGAATTCATTCCGCTGGCGGAGCGTACCGGTGTGATTCATCCGCTTACCTACTGGGTGTGCCGCAAGACATTCGAACTGAGTTGCCGGTTGCGGGCCGCCGGCCACACCCTGGGATTGTCCATCAATATTTCCGCGCGCAACCTGCAGGCCACAGATTTCACGCGCAACATTGCACGCATAGCAACGGAGACCGGTGTGGACCTGCACGACATCACCATGGAACTGACTGAAACCGCGGTGATGCTGGACCCGGTGGAGGCGCTGCGGGTGATGCACGAGCTGGCGGGAATCGGCGTGCGGCTGTCGATCGATGATTTCGGTACCGGCTATTCCTCGCTGTCGCACCTGAAACAGTTGCCGGTGGATGAAATCAAGATCGATCGCAGCTTCGTGAAGGAAATGCAGAACAGCAGCGACGATCAGGTGATCGTGCAGACGACGCTGGTGATGGGACACAACCTGGGCCTGAAAGTGGTGGCGGAAGGCATCGAGGACGCGGCCACACTGCAGCAGCTGCAGCAACTGGGGTGCGATCTGGCCCAGGGTTACCACATTGCCCGGCCGATGCCGGTGGAGGATTTTCTGCGCTGGCTGGAGCGCAATGGCCGGCCTGTGTCGCCGGCATCCGGCAGTGCCAGCGGGGGCTGAGCAAGAGCTCGCCGAAAAATTCTGGCGCACAAAAAAGGGTGACCGCTGCCAGGCAGGGTCACCCTTTTTAATTGCTGTAACCGATGGAGTCAGTAACCCAGATTGCCCTGCGGCACAGTGCGCGCATCCTGTGTGGTATTCGCCACGCTCTGCTGC
>JBMOPR010000812.1:0-5572 GCA_049323075.1 Pseudomonadota bacterium | reverse complement strand
GCCCGCCGGGGATTACTGGATGCACAAGCTGAAGCACGGGCAGGCGCTGCGGATTCTGGATCTGGAAGGGAACCAGGCGGCGGATACGCTGTTCTACAACCTGAAGGATCCGGCGGAGCGGTACAGTGCGATGGATACGATCCGGGAGCAGGGCAATGTGTATCTGACGGCGGGAACGAAGCTGTTGTCGAATCGCGGCAATCTGATGCTGGAGATTACGGCGGACACCTGCGGCCGGCATGACACGTTGGGCGGTGCCTGTGCCACCGAGAGCAATACGGTGCGTTATGCACTGGAGAAACGTTGCATGCATGCGTGTCGTGACAGTTATCTGTTGGCGGTGGCGCAGAATGAGAAGTTCGGCATGAGCAAGCGGGATATTACCCACAACATCAATTTTTTTATGAATGTGCCGGTGACGGCGGATGGTGGGTTGACGTTTGCGGACGGGATTTCGGCGCCGGGAAAATATGTGGAGATGAAGGCGGCGATGGATGTGATTGTGCTGATTTCCAATTGTCCGCAGCTGAATAATCCGTGCAATGGGTATAACCCGACGCCGGTTGAAGTGATTATCTGGAATTGAGTCCAGTTGAAGTTATGTCGTGCTTCGATTGGTCCGCGTCAGCATCTGAGGTGAGGTTGATTCCGGACACGCCGTGAACCCATCCCTGGGGGCTTCTCTGCGACATCCCTGTCGCAGAGATTCCGGAATCAACCTCACCTCAGACGCTGGCGCTTCTTTGCCAACGCAGATTCTTCTGGAGGACGACCTCGGAAGAACCGAAACACAGCGGGACGACCCGCACAGAAACGCAGGCACATCATCATGTTCAACAAAGTCCTGATCGCCAACCGTGGCGCCATCGCCGTCCGCATCATCCGCACCCTGAAGAAGATGGGTGTGAAATCCGTCGCTGTGTACGCCGAGGCCGACGCTGATTCGCGTCATGTAGCGCTGGCCGACGAGGCCTACAGCCTGGGTGCCGGTACGGCCAGCGAGACTTATCTCAACCAGCCCAAGCTGTTTGCCATCATGCAACAGGCCGGTGTGGATGCCGTGCATCCCGGTTACGGTTTTCTCAGCGAGAATCCGGATTTTGTTACCGCCTGCGAGCAGCATGGCATCGCGTTTATCGGCCCTACCATCGCGCAGATGCAAGCGTTTGGTCTGAAGCACACGGCGCGGGATCTGGCGCGGCAGAACAATGTGCCGCTGCTGCCCGGCACGGCTCTGCTGCAGACGCTGGACGATGCGCTCGCGGCGTCCGGCAATATCGGTTACCCGGTGATTCTGAAAAGCACGGCCGGTGGTGGTGGTATCGGCATGCAGATGTGCGCGGACGCTGACAGCCTGAAAAAAGCCTGGGACAGTGTGAAGCGCCTGAGTGCCAACAACTTTGCCAACGATGGCGTTTTTATCGAGAAGTACATTGAGATCGCCCGCCATATCGAGGTGCAGATTTTCGGTGATGGCCAGGGCAATGCAATTGCGCTGGGTGAGCGCGACTGTTCCGCCCAGCGTCGTCACCAGAAGGTGGTGGAGGAAACGCCGGCGCCGAATATTCCCGACGGGGTGCGCGCGCAGCTGCATGCCACCGCCGAGCGCATCATGAAGGCAGTGAGTTACCGCAACGCCGGCACGGTGGAATTTATTTATGACCAGAAGGAACACCGCTTCTATTTTCTGGAAGTGAACACCCGGCTGCAGGTGGAGCACGGGGTCACCGAGATGATCTTCGGCGTGGATCTGGTGGAGTGGATGGTGCGACTGGCGGCGGGTGAGCTGCAATCGCTGCAGGCACTGGCACAGAATCTGCGGCCGCAGGGCCATGCGATCCAGGCGCGCATCTATGCGGAAGATCCCAACAAGGATTTCCAGCCGTCGGCAGGCTTGCTCACTACCGTGCGTTTTCCGCAGCCATCGCTGCTGCAGGAAAGCGGCGCCACGTTAAGGGTCGATTACTGGGTGGAATCCGGCATTACCGTGTCGCCCTATTTCGATCCCATGCTGGCGAAAGTGATCGTGCATGCGGATGACCGCGCCGCCGCGATCAACGCTCTGGACCGGGCCCTGGCGGACACCTGTCTGGAGGGTATCGAAACCAACACCCGGTATGTGCGCGAGATTCTTTACAGCGATGTGATGCAGCGTGGCGGCATGTTCACGCGCTTCCTCAACGGTTTCAAATATTCCCCCGCCACGCTGGATGTATTGGTGCCCGGCACAATGACCAGCGTGCAGGATTTTCCCGGCCGCACCGGTTACTGGCATATCGGCGTGCCACCGTCCGGTCCGTTCGACAGCCTGTCGTTCCGCCTCGGCAACCGCCTGCTCGGAAATGACGAGCGGGCAGCAGGCCTGGAAATCACGCTCAACGGCCCCACCTTGCGCTTCAACTGCGACACGCACATTGCACTTACCGGCGCGACCATGGCGGCCACGCTGGATGGCACGGCGCTGAAAGTCTGGCAACGGTATGCAGTGAAGGCCGGGCAGACGCTGTATCTGGGCAAGGTGCAGCAGGCCGGCGCCCGTTCCTACCTGTGTGTCGCCGGCGGTTTCCAGTGCGAAGATTATCTGGGTTCAAAATCCACTTTCACGCTGGGCCAGTTCGGCGGTCACGGCGGACGCGCGCTGCGCACCGGCGATGTGCTGCATCTGGCGGCGCCACTTCAAAACACTGACATCAATACCGCGCCAGCCAAAATTGCAAAAAACCTGCAACCGGCCATCGGCAACGAATGGCAGCTGCACGTTATTTACGGCCCCCACGGCGCGCCGGATTTTTTCACGCCGCAGGATATCGACACTTTCTTCGCCGCCGAATGGGAAGTGCATTACAACTCCAGCCGCACCGGCATTCGCCTGGTAGGCCCGAAGCCGCAATGGGCGCGCACCGACGGTGGCGAAGCCGGCATGCACCCTTCCAATATCCACGACAATGCCTACGCCATCGGCACCATCGATTTCACTGGCGACATGCCGGTAATTCTGGGGCCGGACGGTCCGTCGCTGGGCGGCTTCGTCTGCCCTGCCACTGTGATCACGGCAGACCTGTGGAAACTCGGGCAGCTGAAAGCCGGCGACAAGGTGCGCTTTATTCCGGTGGACATGAACACCGCCAACACCCTGGAACGCAACCAGCTGCAGGCCATCGCGTCCCTGGAAGCCATTACCACTGAAATCACACCGGCACATCCCACTACACCCATCATCAAAACCATTGCCGCCAGCGCGCACCAGGAGCAGGTGGTGTACCGCCCCTCCGGCGATCACTATCTGCTGGTGGAATACGGCCCGCTGCAACTGGATATCCGCCTGCGCTTCCGCGTGCATGCGCTGATGCTGTGGCTGCAAGGCCAGAACATTGCCGGCATGCGCGAACTCACCCCCGGCATCCGCTCGCTGCAGGTGCATTACGATCCGCTGCAACTGCCGCTGCAGCAGCTGCTCGACATTCTCACCAGTGCCGAACAGCAGTTGCAGAATATCGACACGCTGGAGGTACCGTCGCGCGTCGTGCACCTGCCGTTGAGCTGGGACGACGCCGCCTGCCGTCTGGCCATCGAAAAATACATGCAGTCGGTGCGCAAGGATGCGCCCTGGTGCCCCAGCAACATCGAGTTCATCCGCCGCATCAACGGGCTGGATTCCATCGACGACGTGAAAGAAATTGTCTTCGACGCGCACTACGTGGTGATGGGCCTGGGCGATGTGTATCTGGGTGCGCCGGTGGCCACACCGCTGGACCCGCGTCATCGGCTGGTCACCACCAAGTACAATCCGGCCCGCACCTGGACGGCGGAAAACTCCGTCGGCATCGGCGGTTCCTACCTGTGCGTGTACGGCATGGAAGGCCCCGGCGGCTATCAGTTTGTGGGCCGCACCCTGCAGATGTGGAACCGCTTCAAACTGACTGACGCCTTCACCCAGCCCTGGCTGCTGCGTTTCTTCGACCAGATCCGCTTTTACGAAGTGAGCGCCGAGGAACTGGTGCAGATCCGGCGCGATTTTCCCAACGGCCGCTACCCGATCAAGATTGAAGAAACTCGCTTCAGCCTGAAGC
This sequence comes from Pseudomonadota bacterium, assembly GCA_049323075.1. Lineage (GTDB taxonomy): Bacteria > Pseudomonadota > Gammaproteobacteria > Pseudomonadales > Ketobacteraceae > Ch67. Next base: position 1,502 of record JBMOPR010000812.1, on the reverse strand, counting down.
AGTACGAGGACTCCCTGCAACAAAACTGTGCCAGCATTGACGCCTTCACGGCCAGACGCGATCAGGCTTTCAGCGAGGAACTGCAACGCTGGGTGGAGAGCGGGCAGATCAATTTCGAATCCGCCCAGGATCTGGCGAAGGACACCGCCGACGAACAGGCCCTGCCCGCCAATTGCATGGCCATCGAAAGCCACGTGGCGGGCAATATCTGGAAAATTCTGGTGCAGCCTGGCGAAACCATCAAGGCCGGGCAGACTGTTTGCATTCTGGAATCCATGAAAATGGAAATCGAGATCACGGCGCCGGCCGGTGGCACCCTGTACGCAGTCTGCCGCAGCGAAGGCCAGCAGGTCAGCGCCGGACAGAGCCTGCTGATCATTGAGGAAAATGCCTGATGCCACCAAGAATGACAACGCCGCTGCAAAAGAGGATCACCGCATGCTGCCACTGAACCGCATCGACATGACCATTCCCGGTCTGCTGCAGCATTACCGCAACGGCGATTTCACGCCGGCGCAGCTGCTGCAAACCCTGCAGGCGGAATTCGCGCGCGACACCTCCAATCCGGTGTGGATTCATGCACTGTCGGCGCAGGAAGTGGAACCCTACCTGCACAATCTGGATGGCAAATCCGCCGACCAGTTGCCGCTGTACGGCATTCCGTTCGCCATCAAGGACAATATCGATCTGGCCGGCATTCCCACCACCGCTGCGTGTCCGGCATTCGCCTACACACCGCAAAAATCCGCCCACGTAGTGGAACTGCTGGTGGCCGCCGGCGCGATTCCACTGGGCAAAACCAATCTGGACCAGTTCGCCACCGGACTGGTGGGCGTGCGCTCGCCGGAGCCTTGGGGCCCCTGCCACAACGTATTCAATGCGGATTATATTTCCGGCGGCTCCAGTTCAGGCTCCGCGCTGGCAGTAGCGAAAGGCTGGGCCAGTTTTGCCCTGGGCACCGACACTGCCGGCTCCGGCCGGGTGCCTGCCGCGCTCAACAATATCGTTGGTTTGAAGCCGTCGAAAGGATTGCTGAGCACGCAGGGACTGGTGCCCGCCTGCCGCAGCCTGGACTGCATCAGCATCTTTGCGCTGACCTGCGCCGACGCCAACCGCGTGTTCGACATCGCTGCCCGCTTTGATGCCAGCGACGCTTTCAGCCGCGCCAATCCCTATTCCAACGGCAAACGTTATTTCGGACCGCCCGCCACCATGCCGGTGGTGGGTGTGCCAGCCACATCCGAGCTGGAATTTTTTGGCGATGCCGATGCGCAAGGCTGTTTTACCCGCAGCATCGATCATCTGCGTCAACTGGGCTGGAACATCCGCGAAATATCCATTGCGCCGTTCGTGGCGGCGGCGCGTCTGCTGTACCAGGGCCCCTGGGTAGCCGAGCGCACACTGGTCATGCAGGCATTGCTGGAACAGAATCCCGCCGCGCTGCTGCCGGTGATCCGCCGCATCGTGGAAGCCGGCCTGGAATTGTCGGCGCTGGACAGCTT
>JBMOPR010000811.1:0-5574 GCA_049323075.1 Pseudomonadota bacterium | reverse complement strand
GGTGCAGGGTGCGGTCTTCTGCGGGGACGACAAAGGTCGGCGTCAATACCAGTATGCCGCGCTGCCGGTAATAGACGGTGCCCGTGAATTCCCCCATGCCTGCCTCTCTGTGATGCCTGTGAGGTCAGCATAGTAGAAACTTGGGGCACGGCGCGATTGTAAAAAGCGGCTACGGCGCCCCGGACGTTGGCGATCGCGGCTTTGGCACACGCGGCCACAGCCGGTTGGAGCGGTTCATGTAGGCGCGGTAGTCGTCGCCGAACTGGTCGAGCATCATCTGTTCTTCCGCATCGACCCGCATGCGGTACATCAGCAGCGTTGCGCCCAGCAGCACACCTCCGATTAGCAGATTGGCCGACGCCAGCGTGACACCGATGGCATACAGAAAGAACGCCGAGTACATCGGATGGCGCACATACTGGTAAGGGCCTTCCGTACGCAGCTGGTGATTCGCGGAAATTTCCAGAAAGCCCGACCACAGCTCGCCCAGCGTGTGGTGGGTCCAGGCGTACAGTGCAAACGCAGCGATAATGGCAGCGAATCCCAGCCAGCGCAGGAAGCCTGGCAATGGCAGGTGCGCGAAATCAACCCAGGGTGTGAAGACATACACCAGCATGAAGAAGTTGGCGGCGTAGAGGGTCTTGTAACCCAGGGTTGCCTGCTGTTCGTTGCGGGTGTGGGTCTTGTCGAGCGCGCGAAATTTGCGGATGTAAAATTGACGCAGCAAAAAATAAAACCCGCCCAGCAAACCCAGCAGGATGCGATACGTGAGTTCGTCGGCCAGATTCATGGTTCCTCCCTGACTGCGGTTGATGACTGAGATTTGGGTCCATGGTCACTGAAGATTGTTCTGGCGTCCATGCCAGTCATTGCCACCACAATGATGTCTGCCGACGGATGCAGTGGGTAGCCGGGTGTTGGGCAGTATGATACAACGTATTTTATTTGTATCGCTTCGATAACTTACTTTGCCGATTGGCCGGCCTGTCGTTCCTGCGCCGGCACACTGGGATCAATTGCAGAGGAAACCTCCATCATGACCACCCGCCTTCACACCACTTTTTGCCGCGTATGCGAGCCGTCCTGCGGCCTGCTGGCGGAAGTGACCGGCCAGCGTGTCACCCGTCTGTTGCCGGACAGGGAGCACCCGGTTACGCGGGGCTTCGCGTGCCACAAGGGGCTCAACTTCGTCGACATTCACCATGATCCGGACCGGCTCAACCAGCCGCTGAAGCGGGTGTCGGGGCGCCAGGAGCCGGGCCGTTTCGAAACCCTCAGCTGGGACAGCGCGGTCGGCGAAGTGGCGGAGCGTATCCGCGCGCTGCAACAGCAATATGGCCCCGGTGCCATCGCCGGCTACATCGGCAATCCCACCGCGTTCAATGCCCTGGGTTCCCAGGCGCTGGAACATTTCTTCATGAGCCTGGGCTGCTTCCGCATGTTTACATCGGGCACCCAGGACTGCTCCAACAAGTTCGCCGGCAGCGAAGCCGTGTTCGGCACCAGCACCCTGCACCCGGTGCCGGATCTGGAGCACACCCACTACACACTGATTTTTGGCGAGAATCCCAAGGTGTCGCACATGAGTTTTGTGTCGATGGCGAACCCGATGGAAAAATTCCGCGCGGCCCGCAAGCGCGGCGCCGTGATCAAGTTCATCAATCCGCGACGCATCGAATCGGTGACACCGGCCACCGGCGATCTGGTGGCGATCAAGCCGGATACAGATCTGTATCTGCTGGCGGCGCTGCTGCACGAACTGGACGCGGCGAAACTGTTTGACGAAAGCATCATTGCGCAACACGGCGAACACATCGAGGGATTGCGTGCGTTCATCAAGCCCTATTCAGCGGAAGCGGTGGCGGAGGTGACCGGCATCGCTGCCGCCGACATCAAACAGATGGCGCTGGATTTTGGCCGCGCGCCGGCTGCGTGCGCGCACATGTCCACCGGCGTCAACATGGGGCGGCAGGGCACGCTGTGCTACTGGTTGCTGCACATGCTGTCGTTCGTGACCGGCAATCTGGATCGCCCCGGCGGCAATCTGTATTCATTGGGTTTCTATCCTGCGGCGAAAGCTGGTCGCCTGAAAACGCCGAACATTTTTTTCAACAGCGAATTTGGTGAACTGCGTCTGATCCGGGGCGCGCTTCCTGGCAATCTGCTGCCCGACCTGATCACCACGCCGACCAATCCGGTGAAGGCGCTGATCGTGCTGGCGGGCAATCCGCTGCTGTCGGTGGGTGGCGAATCACGCCTGCGGGAAGCGTTCGGACAGCTGGAACTGATCGTGGTGCTGGATCTGTTCCGCAACGCCACCGGCGAGATGGCGGATTACCTGCTGCCCTGCACCGACATGCTGGAACGCAGCGATCTCAACATTTGCGGCCTGGGCATGCAGCAGCAACCGTTCGTGCAATTTACCGATGCGGTGGTGCCGGCGCAGCACGAACGGAAAGAAGAGTGGTGGATTCTGAACCGGCTGCAACAGGCGCTGGGCCTGCCGTCGCTGTTCGACCAGGGCGGCGCGGGCAGCCTGTACGATCGCCTGAACCGCATGCTGCGTTACGCCGAACTGTCGCTGGATGACGTGCGCAACGCGCCGCACCAGACCGTGGTGCTGCCACCGATTCCCACGGGCCGTTTCTATTCGGACTGGCTGCAGACCGAATCGAAAAAAGTGGATTGCTGTCCGCCGCTGTTTGACGAAGCGCTGCAGCGAGCGCACATCATTTTTGCGGAATTGCAGCGCGAAGATTCGCAGCAGCTGAAACTCATCAACCTGCGTACCAATTACATGCACAACAGCTGGTACCAGAACATGACGGCACTGAAACGGCCAGGCCAGCAGTTCAATCCGCTGCATGTGTCGCCGCAGGATGCGCAGCGGCTGCAGCTGCAGGACGAACAGGCGGTGACCGTGCGCAGTCCGTGGGGCGAAATTACGGCGCAGGTGAGGATCGACGATTCCTTGCGGCCAGGGACAGTGGCCATGAGCCACGGCTGGGGCAACCAGCGCACGCCGGGCATGGTGGTGGCGCATCAGTATCCCGGCACCAATGTGAATGAGTTGCTGCCCACCGGGCCCGGCAGCTATGAAAAACTCAGCAACCAGGCATTCATGACGGGGATTCCGGTGACAATCAGCGGCCTGTCCCCTCGGGCCCAGGCCGCATCATAGAACTCAGTTCAGTGGCAGGCCTTTCTTCAGGCGGCGGCGGAAATCCCACAGCAACAGCGTGGTGGGTAACTGCCGCAGGCTGCGGGGCAGGCGGCGGTTGACGCGACCGATCGCAGTGGTGACCTTGCGGAATTGCTGCTCCTTTTCGGGTGTCCATTCAATCTGCATCTGCGCGCGGATTTTTGGATGCAGAAAGCCGCCGGTCATCAGCTTGGCGAAGTTGCCCAGCGGGATGCTGATGAACGGGCCCATGAAACTCAGGTCCATCAGCCTGGTGAGCCAGCCGCGTACGGTGTCGTCGATCTGGATGCTGTCGATCTGGCGGTTCCAGTATTCCCAGAAGGCCTCCAGATCTTTCGGCCACATGTCCGGCCGCACCTGCAGTGTCGTGCCCAGCGGTTTGGCGTATTCGTAAAATTCCGCCAGCTGTTCCGGCGTCATGGGTCCATGAAATTTCTCGCGCGTATCCACGTAGCCCCAGAACAGGCAGGCGGCCACCCAGAGTTGCAGCTCGGGGTCCAGCGCGCGGTACTGCACGGGTGACGTGGCCGTGGATGTGACCTGCGCATGGGCGTGGCTGATGGCTTTGCGATAGGCCAGTTTTTCTTCCGTACTGCCCTGCAACGCCACCCCCAGGTACGTCAGCGTGGTGCGGGTGCGCTTGAACGGGTGATGCAGCAGCGAACCGGATGTCACCCGGCTCTCGATCACGCCATAGCCCACCGCAGGATGCGCCAGCTGCATGATGGTGTTGGCAACCCCGGCCAGCAGGCCGACGTTGTCGAGGCAACCGAATATCGCATCATCCAGTTCCCGCGCGGTGCGGGGTTCCCAACGCGTCTGGATGGGCGTGGTATGGGAGCGGGTGGAACGTGCAACGGGTTGAGCGGCAGACTTCGTCATGGACAACACCTGGATTGAAGGACCTGTTTTTGAAGGATCAGGCATCATAAACTGAGCAATTATTCAGAAAAACTCGGATATGGGGCTGGTCCGGAGGGAATAGGTGCGACAACAACAAGCAATTGATTTAAAACAGAAAAAAGTACCAAGACAGGTGCGCGCGCAGGCCACGTTACAGGCGATTCTGCAAGCGGCTGCTCAGGTTTTGATCCAGGAGGGGTACGCCGGACTGACCACAAACGCGGTGGCGGAACGGGCGGGCGTGAGCATCGGCTCGGTGTATGAATATTTTCCCGGTAAAGAGGCCATTGTGGCGGTGCTGACCACCCGGGCGGTGGCTGACACTCTGCGGGAAATTGAAGACTCGCTCAACGGCGCTGACCCGGCCGACCTGCGGGCGGCCATGAACCAGTTCGTGCGGAGCCTGTACCGGATTACCTGCGAGCGGCGTGACCTGCTGAAGATACTGTTGTTCCAGGTACCTTTTGTACGCGAGATTCCTGCCATGCAATCGCTGCGGGCGGAATTGATCCGGCTGGTGTTGCTGGGGGCGGGCAGGACCCGGCATGAGCACCAGATCGAAGCCAGGCCGGAAACCCTGTACCTCATCGGCAGCATGACGGCGGCGGCCTTGCTACAACTGGCCATCACGCCACCGCCGGGGCTGGATGTGAACCGCATTCTCGACGAGCTGGCGGAGAAAGTGGTGGACTGGCTGGTGGAAAGGAAAAGCTAGCCTGCCTGCACCTTGCGCGCCGGCGGTACACACAGGGCCTGCAGTTCCGCCATCAGGCTGGCGCAATCGGGGCCGCTGGCAATCTGCTTCTGTTCCGTCAGCACATCCTGCAGGATCTGGTGATTGGTAAGGGGATTGGCCAGCACCACGCGGAACACCACGGTGCGCCGGCGATCATATTCTTCCGGCATCAGCGTGGTGCGTGACACGAAGGATTTGCCGTGGGCGCGTTCGGTTTTCTGGATGCTGCGGGTCAGGCGGTTCATCACTTCCTGGATGGCATCCACTTCTGCCGGGGTGGCCACTGCCAGTTTGGCGCGCACGAAATCCGGCAGATAGCGGTAGGTGAGAATATTCAGTTCCGGCTCGGTGATCAGTTCGAATTCGTTGTCGGCCTTGATCATGTCGGCGAACAGTTTCGCCTTTTCGATGCCCTGATCCATCAGGATTTCATAACCGTCGTGGCCGATGATTTTCAGGCCCGACTGCACCAGCATTGCCATGCCGGGGCGCGAGCCTTCCAGCGTGTAGCTGCCCAGATCCTTTGAACCCTTGCGGATGATGTAGTCGGCGTGGTGTTCGATGGCCGATACGAGCGTGGGATCGCGGAACAGCACCATGCCGGCGCCCATGGGCACGTACATCTGCTTGTGCGCGTCGATGGTGACGGAATCGGCGCGCTCGACACCTTTCAGGATGTGGCGGTATTTTTTCGAAAACAGGGTGGGCCCGCCCCAGGCCGCATCCACATGGA
>JBMOPR010000810.1:2317-5575 GCA_049323075.1 Pseudomonadota bacterium | reverse complement strand
ACGCCGTTGGCCATGCAGGCGTCGATGACGTTCTGCGTACCCAGGACATTGGTGCGATAAAAATCCTCGTAGCGGCCCCAGAATCCCACCATGGCGGCGACGTGAAATACCACGTCGACATCGCGGGTCGCCTGCAGCATCACGTCGCGGTCGGCCACGTCACCCAGTTGCATTTCTGCGCCCTGCCGCTGCAGTTCGGGATAGGGATTGCGGCACAGCACACGCACCTGATCACCCCGCCGCAACAGCTGCTCGACGATATACCGCCCCAGAAATCCGCCACCCCCCGTCACCAGCACGCGCATTGGAATCAGGTCCGGTACAGCGCGCAGGCCGCCGACAGACCGGAGCCCACCGACACGAACAGCACTGTCTTACCCGCCGGGAGCAAACCATCCTGCAACAGGTGATGCAGACAGGCGCCGGGTGCGGCCGTATGGGGATCACCCAGCTTCTCGTACAGATCCACCGCGTAACAGTGCGCCGGCAAACCCAGCTGCTGCGCCAGGTGGTGCGGAAAATTGCGCTCGACCTGCGACGCCACCAGGATATCGATCTGATCCGGCGCGATGGCGTGACGCTGCAGAAAATCCCGGGCAGTCTCGACAGCAAATGCACTCAACTGGTCCACGCAATCCGCTTCGGCGGAGAAGACCGCATGGGAACGCCCTTCCGTGCCAAAATCACTTACCTTGCCCTTGGTGCTATACCCTACCGCGCCTCCAGCGGGTGCCGTCTTGAACAGGAACGGACCGAAACCGCGGCCGTCGTCGCCACCCCGTTGCAGCAGCACCGCCGTGCCCAGCGTGGAGAATGGAAAACCCTCCTGGCTTTGCCCGGATGGATGCACGTCAGCCGCCACAATCAGCACATTGTGGGCAGCGCCGGTCTGCAGCAGCGAATTTGCCAGCATGGCCGCATTCAGAAATCCGGTGGCGCCACTGACCAGATCATAGGAAAGGGTACGCTGTTGCAACGCACCCTTCGCCGGATCGGGATTCAGTTCCATCTTCTGCTGGATCAACGCCGCGACCGACGGTTCCATGATGTTATTTTCGCGATAAACGCCAATATTGATCAGCACGTTCACGTCACTGGGGACGACACCGGCTCCACCCAGACACTGCATACCGGCACTGGCGGCGCTGTCGACAGCGCTGGCGGAATGAAGATCACAAACAGCGGTTTGGCACAGAACTGCATTCATTGTTCAGACTCCCCTTTTCTCGACACCCATCTGGTTTAGACGCCCATCTGTCCCAGCTTGATCGAAGCCGCACCCATCACGATGCCAGACGCCAGAATCAGCAGCAGAATCCGGTCACCCGGCCCGATCCTGCCCTGCCGCCAGTACTCATCCAGCACCACCACATGGGATGTCGACGAGGTGTTACCCACCCGATCCAGCGAAATGCAGGTCACCGGTAATTTGCCGAAGGTGCCTTCGCACAGTTCCAGCGCCGATTTGATGGCACGGGTGGACGTCTGGTGTGGAATCACAGCGTTGAAATCGGACGCATCGACCCCAAACTGCTGGCTGTAATAACCCAGGGTTTCCGGCAGACGTTGAATGACCTCGGCGTGAATTTCCATTGCCCGCGTGTACATGGCGACACCGGGATTGCGCTCGCTGGGCATGCCGAAACAGAGATCGGCAAAACGGGACGAGGTAAAAAGATCAATGAACTCGATGCCATCATCCCCGTTGGCCGCTTCCATGATGATGGCCGCGCCGGAATCCCCCACGGTGAGCGATGCAAACTGCGCGTCAATGGGATCACGGATTTCCTTGACTGCCGTCTCGGTGATCGGCGTGATGCATTCACCACTCAACACCATGCCGTTGCGGACTGCGCCACTGCGAATCATCGAATCCAGAATCTGCACACCGGTCATCATGCCGGCGCAGGCGTTCGTGATATCGAAACTCAGGGCGTCATCGCGCATGCCCAGATCCTGTTTCAGCATCAGGCTCATGGCCGGCTCCGCACAGAAACACAGGCCATCGCGAAAGCGCGTGATCGAGGTGAAGATCAGGATATCGAGATCAGCGACATCGAAACGGGAGGCATCCAGACAACGTTGCGCCGCCGCCATGGCCAGCGTGTGGGAATCGTCATCCTCCGCCCGCCAGCGCCGCCTGGACACACCCGTCAGTTTTTCCAGGTCGAACATGGGCGTCGTTGCCATGCTGGCGATCAGCTCCGCCGTGCTCACTTCCCGTTCCGGCAAATGCACACCAATACTTTCAAACCGGCTACCTGGCATGTGTCGTTCCTCCCGTAAAGAATACTGCTAAAACGAACAGGTAAATTCAGGTGTTGATATCCGGACTTGCCATGGCAGGCACCGGATCTCGCCCTGTGAGAAACCGGTCCAGCTGCACCAGCAAGGCCGGCAGAAAAATCAGATCAAATGCCAGCGCCATGAAAATGATGCCGGCGGTCATGATGCTCAGCGTGTCGTTCACCGTGAAGCGGGACAGGGACAGCAACAGGAAACCGGCTCCCAGCGTGAGCGACGACACCACCACGGCAGCACCCGACGTCGCCAGGGATTCGGCGATGGCCTGCTCGGGACTCAAGCCACTGCGCCGACCGTCCAGGTATTTGCTCATCAGGTGAATGGTATCGTCGACAATCAGGCCCATGGTGATGCTGAAGGTCATCGCCACGGCGTGATTCACCTGTCCCACCGTCAGCGTCCACAAGCCGTAAATCACGATGGGCGGCGCGACATTGGGGATCATGCTCACCAGGCCGAACTTGAATGAGCGCAAGCCGATCATCATCATCGCGGTGACAAACAGCAGCGTGAACAGCGAACCGTCCATCATGCTGAGAATGATGCCTGTGCCCATATGGGCGAACATCAGCAGCTCGCTGGTGGCGTCGTGGCGCAACTGCGGATCATTCTGCTGCAGCCATTGTCCGGCGCGTTGTTCCAGTCCGATCAAGGTCTGGTTATCGCTTCTGCGCACATTCACCACCATGCGCATTGACGAGCGGTCCTCGCTCAGATCCCGGGTCAGGTCCATGCCTTCCGGCAGCGACATCTCGTACAGCAGCAGGTATTGTGCCGCCAGCTCGCGCTCTTCCGGCAGACGGGCGTGCGCAGGATCGTCATCGTGCATGGCCTGATTGATACGACGCAGCAGATCCAGATAACTGTCCACGCTGCTCACTTCCGGCTGCTGCTCCAGCCATTGCTCAAACTGTTCCGCCCGCTGCAGGAACACCGGATCATTCACCTGCCCCG
>JBMOPR010000810.1:0-2307 GCA_049323075.1 Pseudomonadota bacterium | reverse complement strand
TCAGCGAATCCTGGATTTCCAGCGAATCGTCAAAATAGGTGGCCAGATCGTCATTCACGTTCATGGCCGGAATGGAAAAGCCCAGGAACACGATCGCTGCCAGCACACCCCACAGGATCACGCCGTGAATGCGCAACACCGCACCGGTCATTTTCCGCATCAGCTCCGCCAGCACGAGCGGCTTCGCCTCGATGCGGTCGGAAAACAGCAGCGCCACGCCCGGCAGCACGGTATAAGTCACCACGAAGGCGATCATCACGCCGATGGCCGCCATGTTGCCCATGTCGCGAAACGGCGGTGAGTCGCCGAAATTCATCGACAGAAAACCCACTGCATCAGTGGCACTGGTCCAGAACACCGGGCTGGCATTTTTCTTCAGGCTGGAGGCCATGGCCGCCACCTTGTCCATACCCTTGCCCAGATTGATGACGTACTGCGTCATGATGTGCACGCTGTCGAGCACGGCCAGCACCATGATCACCGCCGGCGCCATCATGGTGATGGGATTGATGTCGAAACCCAGCACCACCAGGATACCCATCGACGTGAACGTCGACACTGCCACCACCGCCACCGTGGACACGATCGCGACCCGCGAGCGCAGGAAAAACCCCACCAGCAGAAAAATGGTCGTGAACACCAGCGGATTCACCCACAGCATGTCTTCCATGGTGACCTGCAAAATCGCATCCTCGATGGCCACATCGCCATTGAAATGCAGGGTGAGGCCGGGATGGTCCTGCAACAGTGTCTGCTTCAGGCGGTTCGCGGCGTCCATCAGTTCCTGCTGGGATTCCAGCTGCGGCTCCGGCAGCGCCACCGTGATTGCCACAGCAGCGGCATTGCCCTGGCGCGACACCAGTTTTCCCCACACCTGCTGGTCCGATTCGGCGTAGGATTTGAGCGCCGCCATTTCCAGTGGCGTGATATCCCTGCCCTGCTGCAACCGATCACCATCGAGCAACGCATCCACGCTCAACGAGTCGCCCTGTACGCGCACACGGGGGTACGTCGTCAGCGAATCCACCCGCAGCACATGCGGCATTTCCCCGGCAGCCCGCGTGATGCGGTCAATCAGCCGCAGATTGTCACTGGTATAGATATTTCTGTCGGCCGGCTCCAGCATGATCAGCAGGAAACTGGATTGCTGATAGCGTTCATCGAACTGCTCCAGCAGCTTCAGATAGTGATTGTCCTTCTCGAACATCACCTTGATATCGCCGTTGAACGCCATGTGCAGCATTTGCGAGGCTGCCAGCGCCAGCACCACCAACGTACCGACCAGCCATTTCAGGCGCTGTCGCACCAGATGCTCGATCAGTTTCATGCGGCGACCTCCTGCGGGGACTTATGGGGCATTTCCCGCGCAGCCAGCGCCGCAATCACTGCTTCCATGTGCGCAAAGAGGCGATCAATATCAGATGGGCGGAAATGGTTTCGGCTGTAGCCGACAGTCAGGGTGATCCGGTCCCCCACTGTCGCCACCGTCACGGTCAATTTGGGCGGATACTCCAGCGGCGCGAACGGAATCAGGCTGCGGATGCGCTCGCCGTCCAGCTTCAGCCGGTCGATGGCAATCACCCCCACGTTGGTCAGCACGGGAATATCCTCGCCACGATGCGCCAGCAGTTTTTCCACCACAAAACGCGCCACACCAAACGGCAAAAAGTGAAAAATGGGCCAGATGAAGGGGCCTTCGGTAATTCCGGGATAGTGCCGCTTGCGCTCCGCCATGGCCGTACGCACCCGCTGCACCAGCGTCACGAACGGCAGGCCGGCTTCCATGGCCACATTGGAATTCACAAAGCTGGAATAATTGGCGACCCGGTCCGGTGCGCCGGCCGGTTCATAGCGCCGCAGATCGTAGGTATTCAGAACACAGAAAGTGTTGTCCCGCGCCGGCTGGATGATGGCGTACAGCCCGTCATAAAAGGCGGCCAGAATCAGATCGTTGAAGCTGAAGCCCTGCTGGTGGCGGAATTCTGTCATCGCCGCCAGCGTGGCAGGACTGAACTGGTAGCGCTGAAATACGCGGTCGAGTTCGCCTTCCTTCGTATAAGGAAAACGCCAGTTGTGCGCGGTGGCACGGTCAATCCACTGGTTGCGCAAGGCGAAAAAAAGCAGTTTGAACAGGTCGTGCCAGCGAAAGCGTGGCAGCAGGTGACGGGTACTGCGCCGCTCCATGTCAGTAGCCACTGGCCGATAATCCGGATTGGTCGCCAGCTCGTTGTAAATGTTGAAGAGGCGCTCCAGATAGATCAGCAGGCCACGCCCATCAATCGGCACACAGTTCACATTCAGGCAGAC
>JBMOPR010000809.1:0-5592 GCA_049323075.1 Pseudomonadota bacterium | reverse complement strand
GGCGCCCCAGGCCACGTTGGCGGTGAAGCACATCTCATGAAAAATGATGTTCAGGCTGTGGGGCAAGCCCTGCCCGCCCCACGCGGGATCGATGGCCAGGGTGGCCCAGCCGTTGTCGCGGAAGGCATTGAAGGCGTCCTTGAAACCCGGCGGCGTGGTGACGACGCCCTCCTTCCATTTCGCGCCGTGCTCGTCGCCCAGGGTGCGCAGCGGGGCCAGTTCATTTTCGGTGAAGCGTGCGCCCTCCGTCAGAATGGCATCGATCAGATCCAGGTTGACGTCGGTGTAGCCCAGCTGCTGGTAATGCTGACCGGCATTGAACACTTCGTGAATCAGAAACTGCATGTCACGAAGGGGGGCTTTGTACTGCGGCATGGGTACATCCTCGCAAGGTCTGTTGATGACAAGCTGATCAGCTTCGGGGCGGAATTATTGCCAGTGCAGCATGGCGAATCAATGGATCGGGCCAGTGACCCAAGAGTCAGTCCGAATTGACCTTTGAAATGTCCGTTTGACTAGTTTTGGCTATAAATGCGGCGGGCTGGCCACCGGCTGGCAACACCAGCCCGGCGGTCAGGAGCAGGCTCAGAACACGTAATTCAGGCCGAACAGCGTTTTGCGGTCGGAGTTCTTGATGCCCGGAGGGACTTCGTCGGTGTGCTTGATTTCGTATGACACCGAGCCCCACAGGCTGCCGTTGATTTTGACCTTGAGCCGGGACAGGGATTTTGAAATGGTTTTCTCCTCGCCAACCTCGGTGCTGAAATCCTCGTCGAACACGGCATTGTCATTGATGGTCCAGACATACTGGGCACCGATGCGCACCATCGCCTCCTCTTCCTCCAGGCCGGTATCTTCAAGCTCGCTGTAGCGATAACCAGGACCAATGTCGGCCTTGAGATTGTGATGCCCGGTCTCGATCAGCTGACGGCCATAACCGAAGGAGACGGCCGTCTCGAAGTCGTAGCCGCTGAACCGGTCGTCGGTATGCTCCAGCAGGCCGAACAGGAAGGAATTGTTTGTGACCTTGTAATCCGCCCGGGCCGAAGCGAAATATTTTTCCGCCGTACGCGTCTCGTCGCCTTCGTCATTCTCGGCGGTTTCATTGTCGCCATCGAGCTTGTAGGTGTTGCGCCAGAACTCGCCATCACGTTCAGCCTTGGACTTGCCGCTGAAACTGGTGGCGTTGCTGTTGCCGGAACTTTGCGAATAATTGAGGGTGACTTCACCGCCCCAGAGTTTGTCAGCGGGAGTCTCTTCCGCCAGCAGGGCGGTCGAATTCACGGCGGCCAAGAGAACCGCCAGTTGCAGGGCTGGTTTCATTTATCTTCTCCCTGAAAAAAAGAAAAACCCTGCCGACGGGAGTACCGCCGGCAGGGTTTCGATCACAGCATATTACTCTTTGTAGCTGGCAGAGATGACTGCTACCACGCGACGGTTCTGCTCGCGACCAGCGGCAGTGTCGTTGGTGGCAATGGGCTTCTCTTCGCCGTAACCGATCGGAGTGACACGGTTGGCGTTGATACCGTAACGGGTAACCAGTGCACCCTTCACGGATTCAGCGCGTTGCTGCGACAGTTTCTTGTTGAATTCGTTTGAACCCTGCGCATCGGTGTGACCTTCGATATTGATGGCAATCGCCGGGTACTTCACGAGGAAGTCAGCCAGACGCTTGATTTCAGACTGGTACTGCTCGGCGATGGCTGCAGAGTTGGTGGGGAACTGGATCTGCAGTTCAACGCTTTCTTTCTTGAAGCGGCAACCGGTTTCGTCAACGGCAGTGCCAGCCGGAGTGCCGGGGCACTGATCCTTGCTGTCAACCACGCCATCCGCATCGGAATCCAGTTCGCAACCGGTAGCGTCCACTTTCACGCCAGCCAGCGTGCCGGGGCACTTGTCGTTCGGGTCGATAACGCCGTCACCATCGCTGTCCGCTGGTGCAGCGGCAACCACTGCTGCAGGGGCAGCCTTGGTCTCTTCCTTCTTGCCACCGAAAGCGTAGGCAACACCCACGTTCACCAGGCCGTCATCCAGATCGTCGTCTGTGCTGTGGGACGCAATCAGTTCGCCGTTCATGGAGAGGTTGTTGGTGAAGTAGTAGCGCACACCGCCACCCAGGTTCAGCTGGGTATCGTTGTCGTCTTCATATTCGCCGTTACCGGCACCCATGATGGCGTATGGCTGCAGACGGGCTTCCGGACGGAAGTAGTACAGCATGTTCAGGCCGTATTTCATGAAGTCGCGCTGGCCATCGGACTCGCCGGCAACATCGGTGTACTCGGTGCCGGTTTCGTTGTAGTAAACGCTGGCAGCCCAGTTCGGTGTTACGCGGTAGGCGAAATCAATACCATAGGTTACGGCTTCGTTCAGACCACGCTCGGAATCGGGAACGGTGTAACCAACTGACGGGTTGATGGAAATCTGGCCGACCTTGCTGTCTGCCAGTACGGGGGACGCCAGCAACATCAGGCTGAGGGGAAGCATTGCGCGTTTCATGTCGTTCTCCTTGGTTTCCTATCGGTGACGCGCATACTAACCAGCTTTTCCCGATTTCTCTACCCAAAAAAGCAAAAAAGGCCGGGGTTTTCGGCCCCGGCCCTTGATTTTGCGCGTTACGGATTACGCCATCAGTCACTGATCTGCGCGATTCCAGCCAGCTTTTTGGCATACCATTTTTTCTGTTCGACATTCATGCCGCGCAGGATCTGGATGCGCTGGGCCTGGGGTGAGCCGGCCCCGTGCATGGACTCGGTCAGATAGCCCACGGCGTTGCGGCCCAGGGTCATGTTTTCTATCAGCCGCAACATTTTGACACGATCTTCCACGCTGATGTCGGCTCGGCCCTTGAAGTATTTCTTCAACAATTCGCCGGTTTCCTCCGCGTCGAAATCCTGTTCCGACGGCAGGGTCACCATCAAACCGCCCGCCAGATCCTGCGCCAGACGGGATATTTCATAGGGAAAACGGGTGACGTTGTGCTTGCAGACATTGGCCAGCATGCCGTCGTTGATCCAGGCACCGGACGGCAGCGGCGTGGCTTCGTGGGCAGACGCGATGCTGGACGAATAAATGGTTTCGTTCAGATGGGTCATTTCCACCAGCTTGTCGCGGATGTGGGAGACTTTTTCGAGGCCATTGTATTCGGCAATGGTGGCAGCAGCGCCAACCATCACATCGCCCAGACCGGTTTTGCAGACATAACTGGCGCGATGGTAATTGGTGAAACGCTCCACCATGGGCGCCGCGAATTCGTATTCACCGTCCATGAAGACGTGGTCCCAGGGAATAAAGACGTTGTCGAATACGACCAGTACCTCCTGGCCGGCGAACTGTGCGTTGCCCTTATCGACCAGGCCTGGTTCCATGGCGCGGGTGTCGCAGGACTGACGTCCATATATGTACGTGAGACCTTCGGCATCCAGCGGCACCACGCCAATGACGGCGAAATCCTTGTCCTTCTCGCTGAGGCGCATGGTGGGCAGCACCATCATCCAGTGCGAGTTGAGGCCGCCGGTCATGTGCGCCTTGGCGCCGGTGACGAACAGGCCGCGCTCGTTGCGGGCGGTGACGTGCATGAACAGGTCTTTATCCGCCTGCTCGTGGGGTGCCAGGCTGCGGTCGCCTTTCGGGTCGGTCATGCCGGCCGCGATGATCTGGTTGTGGTTCTGGAGCTTTTCCAGGAAGGTCAGAAAGCGCTTGTGATAAACGGTGCCTTTGGCCTGATCGATGTCATAGGTGATGGAGTGCATCACGCTGATGGCGTCGAGCCCGGCGCAACGCTGGAAACAGGTGCCGGTGAGTTGGCCCATCTTGCGCTGCATGCGGTTTTTCAGCACCAGGTCCTGGGGGCTGTGGGGAATATGCAGAAAGCGGTTGATGCGGTTGCCGGTGAGATGGCTTTTGGCGGCGGCCAGTTCCGGTTCGCGCTGGGCCAGGTCGTAGGTTTCCTTCAGCGCGTTGATCGACGGGCGGATCATCGGGTGGTCCGTGGGTTCGTCGATGCGTTCGCCGAACAGGTATACATCCAGATTGCGTCCCCGCAGGCTGTTGACGTAGTCGTCGCCGGTGACAATGGGTTTGAATCCGGCCCAGCGTTCTTCGGCGGTGGGTTGTGCCCGCAGGGGCTGGTTCAGCATCTCGTTCATGCCCGTCATTCCTCTCAAATTCCGCATGACCAAAAGGTCACACAGATTACCATGAGCCGGGGGCGATGTCGTCGGCAGAGGACGTCAGGGGATTGTCGGTTGGGGTCATTGCGCTCGGGCAAAGATTCGCTGCAGGCGGCAGGCAACGCGCACCATGGTGCTGTTGCCTGCGGGGTCCTGGCGGGAACTGCGGCGGTACCGGCTGCCAGTGTTAATTGGTATCGTGGCGGTTTTCCCGCTCCAGCGTCTGCCGGTATTTCTGGGCCAGGCGGATGAATTTCGGCGTCTGGCCGGCATCCTCGAAAACCGGATCACCGCATTCGTCGACGGCAACCTGACGCCCCGCTTCATACGGGAACGCCTCTTTGAGCTGACCCAGCGCATAGCAGACCAGATCCGTGAGAATCTGGTTTTCACTGCAATCCGGATACATTTCAGCCAGCGCCAGTACCTGGGCGGCTTCCTTGAGGGGAAGATTGATGGAAAATTCGCGACGGGTCCGCTCACCATGGCTGGCGCTTTCCCAGTGATTAACCAGTTCCTGAATTCGCATAATGCCCTCCCGGGGACGAGGCAACGACTGCGGGGAAGACGCGGATCGTATAGTCAGTCTGCGTGATTCGCGCCTGATTAATCTGAAGTTTAGTTGGGGTTGAGGGAATGTGACCGGCATTTTTTCACTGCCGATGGTTTCCAAATGTGACAGAGACGATGGAAATAAAATCCGCTGTCGGTCCGCTTTACAGTCTCAACCGCACTGGTGCATGCTGGGGCCCCAGAGCGGGGGCACTGCCTGAACCAGGTACTGCACAAAACAGGACTGCATAAAAACCGCAATCAGCACGCGTCTCCATTTTCGAGCTTTGCCGAGGGAATTATCCAATGAGCGTACGTACCGAACAGCAGGGTGCCATCCTCACCGTCATCATTGACCGCCCCCAGGTGCGTAACGCCGTCAATGGCCCTACTGCACGGGCACTGGTGGACGTGTTCCGCCGCTTCGATGCCGACGACTCCCTGGCCGTGGCCGTGCTGTGCGGCAACGGCAATTTCTGCGCCGGTGCCGACCTGGGGGCCGTGGCCAGCGGGGAAAACATCAATCATCTGGACGCCGAAGGCGATGGCCCCATGGGCCCGTCACGCATGTTGCTGAACAAGCCGGTGATCGCGGCGATTGAGGGCCACGCCGTGGCGGGCGGACTGGAACTGGCGCTCTGGTGCGATCTGCGGGTGGCCGCGGAAAACGCGGTGCTGGGCGTGTTCTGCCGCCGCTTCGGCGTGCCGCTGATCGATGGAGGCACTGTGCGCCTGCCGCGCCTGATCGGCCTGAGCCGGGCGTTGGACCTGATCCTCACCGGGCGTCCGGTGGAGGCTGCAGAAGCGCTGCAGATGGGGCTGGTGAACCGCGTCTGCCCTGCCGGCCAGACCCGTGCGGTGGCCGAGGAAC
>JBMOPR010000808.1:0-5604 GCA_049323075.1 Pseudomonadota bacterium | reverse complement strand
CAGGTGTGGAATATCAGGATCCACAGGAAGCTCATGCTGCGCAGGCCGTTGATCAGGTCAAATGCGTCCTGCTGGCGGGCAAACAGCGCGGCCAGGTTCTTTCCGGGGGCCCAGGCACCGGCAATGCTGGTGTTGGCTCGCACAGGGGCGACGGCGGTCATTGCGTTTCCTTTTTTGTTATTTGGTTTGGGCGGTCGCCAGTTGATTCTAGCCGGATGATTCTAGAAAGGAACTAACGTGCCACCAATTGCAGCATACGACAATTTTGTGTCCCAGGGCCGCCAGATTGGGTCAGTGGTGGCCATGGTTTTGTTTCAATAAGTGAACGATCAGGCTGTTGCAGGAGGATGTTAATCCAGCGTGACAGGATCAACGTCCAGGCTCCAGCGCAGCTGATGGCCGGCCGTCGCCTCCAGGTGCTGCGCCAGTTGCTTCAACACGCTCTGCAGGGCAGGACGCTGGTCCGCGCGCAGCATCAGCTGATAGCGATACCGGCGGGCTTTTTTCGGCATCAGTGCCGGCGCCGGACCCCAGATTTCGACTTGTGCCGCCTGCGCCAGCGGTTCCAGCCACAAGCTGGCCTGCTGCAGGAATCCGGTTGCCAGGCGCGGATCGGCGCTTTCCGCCCGCAGCAGTGCCAGGTGCCCGAACGGCGGCATGCCCATCAACTTGCGCTCGTTCAGCAGTTCCGTGGCAAAACGGCCATAGCCTTCCGCCAGCAGGGTCTGCAGCAGCGGGTGCCCGGGCTGGTGCGTTTGCAATATCACCTGGCCGCGGTCATCGCCGCGCCCGGCCCGTCCGGCCACTTGCATCAACAGCTGCGCAGTATGCTCGGTGGCGCGAAAATCTGCTGCGAACAGGCCCGCATCCATATCGCAAATTGCCACCAGTGTGACGCGGGGAAAATGGTGGCCCTTCGCCAGCATCTGGGTACCGACCAGAATGCAGGGCTGCCCCTGGCGAATACGTTCCAGATGCTGCGCCATCGCCTGCTTGCGCTGGGTGGTGTCGCGGTCAATGCGGATCACGGGAAATTTCGGGAACAGGGCGGTGAGATTGTCCTCCAGCCGCTCGGTGCCCATGCCGATGGGACGCAGGTCGGTGCTCTTGCAGTGGCCGCAGTGGCGGGGAATCCGTTCCTGGTGATTGCAGTGATGGCAATGCAGGTGGGCCGGATTGGCGTGGCAGGTCATGCGGTGGTCGCAGTGGGGGCATTCCTTGAACCAGCCGCAGTCGTGACACATCAGCACCGGTGCATAGCCGCGCCGGTTGATGAACACCAGCACCTGGCGACCCGCCTGCAGAGTCTGCTGCATGGCTTCCAGCATTTCCGGCGCCATACCGTGGGTGAGCGGTTTCTGGCGGATATCCAGCACCCGGAAACGCGGTTGCTGGGCATTGCCGGCACGCTGGGTCAGCGCCAGGTGCACATAACGGCCGCTGCGGGCGTTGTGCAGGGATTCCAGGCTGGGAGTGGCACTGCCCAGCAGCACCGGCACGTTCTCGATCTTGCCGCGCATGATCGCCAGGTCGCGGGCGTTGTAGCGGAATCCCTCCTGCTGTTTATAGGAAAGGTCATGTTCCTCATCGATGATGATCAGGCCCAGGTTTTCCAGTGGTGTGAATAGCGCCGAGCGGGTGCCGATCAGGATCGCGGCCGCGCCTGTGCGCGCCTTGCGCCAGCTGGCCAGTCGCTCCCGGTCGGTGAGGTGGGAATGGAAGCTCACCACCGGCACCGCGAACCGTTGCTGGAAGCGGTGCAGAGTCTGCGGCGTCAGGCCGATTTCCGGCACCAGCACCAGCGCCTGCCTGCCCTGCTGCAGGCACTGCGTGATGGCTTGCAGGTAAATTTCCGTCTTGCCGCTGCCAGTCACACCCTCCAGCAAAAATACGCGGAATTCGGCGCAGGCATTGAGCGGCTCCAGCGCATGCTTTTGTTCGTCGTTCAGCGTGAGGGGGCTTTCCGCCAGAATCTGCTCGCGCCGCCAGTGGGCGCGGGCGGGGCCATCCTCGTGCTGCTCAATCAGGCCCTTGTCCGCCAGAGCCCGCAGTATTGCCGGTTGCACGCCGAACCCGGTCAGTATCGGCTGGTGCAGGCCATCCGGATGTTCCCGCAGCAGGCGCACCGCATCCTGCTGGCGCTTGGCCCGGCCCAGTTGCTCCAGCCCGATCAGGCGACCTTTCTGCGTCAGCTGCCAGCGCCAGGCCCGCTCGTCCCAACTGTCGGGACTGTTGCGTAGCTGGTTGGGCAGGGCGGCACCCAGCACGTCGCCGGCGGCATGCTGGTAATAGTCGGTGGCCCACTGACACAGGCGCAGGATCGGCGGGGTGAGCGCAGGCTCGTCATCCAGCAGGGCGGTAAGGGTTTTCAGCTTGTCGTCGCCATAGGCGGAATGGGGTACAACGCCGGCGATAATGCCGATCACCTGCTTCTTGCCGAAGGGTACCTGCACCCGCCGGCCGGGCTGCAAATCTGTCACCGGCTGGTCGGCGCGGGGCAGATAATCGAACGTGCGCCGCACCGGCACGGGCAGCGCCACCTGGACAATGGTGTGGGCCGGAGCAGGGCGGGGCGTGGGGGAAGTCGGCTTCACGGCGGAAAAAGTCAATGCAATCCAGATGGTTGCGGGATCGGGGTTGCGGCCACTCTACTGTGTCGGCCAACAATTTGCCAGACTTTGGCAACCTCTGGTATCATGCGCGCCCTTGTGATACCCATGAACCCTTCATGCGGTGCCCGGCCCTGACCGGGTGGCGGCGTGAACCCGAAAGGTGAGACTTCCATGAAAGCTGACATCCATCCGCAATACGGCGAAATGACTGCGACCTGCACCTGCGGCAACGTGATCGCCACCCGCTCCACCCTGAGCAAAGACATCCACATCGACGTCTGCTCCGCTTGCCATCCCTTCTACACTGGCCAGCAGAAAGTGGTCGACACCGGTGGCCGCATCGACAAGTTCAAAAAGCGTTTCGGCGCGGTGGCTTCCATCAAGAAATAATGCGCGTGCAATCCCGCTGCAGCAGAAAGGCTCCCTGTGGAGCCTTTTTTGTGGGCGCCGTTTACGGATGGAGCCTGCTCTGGCTGGCGCTGCTTGCCGCACCGGTGCGGGCAGCGCCGGATTGTGCCCTCGCCGATTCCGTCAAGACTGAAAGCGTGCAGGCGGAAGCGGTACTGGACGGCGACACTCTCGTTCTTACCGACGGGCGCCGGGTGCGGCTGATCGGGGTGAACACGCCGGAAGTGGAGCATCCACCGCGTCCGGCAGAACCCCTGGCGGACGACGCCCTGCGCCAGTTGCAGCAACTGGCTGGAAAAAGCCCGCTCTACCTGCAGGTCGGCGCCGAGCCTCGTGACCACTACGGCCGTACGCTGGGTCATCTGTACGCGGCGGACGGGCGCAACGTCATTGCCGAATTGCTCCGGCAGGGACTCGGATTCCAGGTGGCGATTCCGCCCAACCTTGACCACGCCGATTGTTACGCCGCCGCCCAGGCACAGGCCCGGCAGGTGGGCGCGGGTGTTTGGAGCCATGATTATTTCAGGCCACAACCTGCTGACAGCAACAGGCTCAAGGGCGGTTACCAGCGCATACAGGGGCGGGTTGAAAAGGTGTCCCTCACCAAAAAGGTGATCTGGGTTGATCTGGCAGGCAATGTCAGTCTGAAACTGGACCGCCGTCATGCAGCGTATCTTGAAGGTGTGACACTGGATCAGGTTGTAGCCCAGTCCCGCGCCGGCCCTGGCAGAGGTGCCCTGGTACTGGAAGTGCGCGGCTGGCTGATCGATCGCAGCCGTTGGGGTGGCAGGATGCAGCAGCAAATTGCGTCTGGCCAGCGCAAGCGTTTCATGGTCAACCTGTCCCATTTCAGCCAGTGGGAAACACTGCCGGTGTCCGCTCAGTCACGCTGAAGCGTTTTCTTACAACCGGAGTCTCCACTTCTGCGCCGACCCCGCATTTTCCTGCGTGACAGCATGAATCGGGTGTTGAGCACCCCGAGTGATTTCGCTATCCTACACCACCCCCTTTTTTCGACCGCGCCGGGTGGATTAACCCTGTCCATTCAGGCTCGTGCGTTTCGCCAGTTGACTTGCACCACTGCTGGCCAGCCACAACCAGGCTCTGAACACTCAATGATTCAATAAGCAGACCATCCCAGTATGCCCCAGTAGGGAACCCTATATATGTCGTCCGATCTGAAGAAAGCCGCGCTCGAATATCATGCCTTGCCCCGTCCGGGCAAGATCAGTGTCGAGCTCACCAAGCCCACCGAGACTGCCCGCGATCTGTCCCTGGCCTACAGCCCGGGTGTGGCCGAGCCGGTGCGGGAAATCGCCAAGGATCCGGAAGCAGCGTACAAGTACACCAACAAGGGCAACCTGGTGGCGGTCATCAGCGATGGCACCGCGATTCTGGGTCTGGGTGATCTGGGTTGCCTGGCGAGCAAGCCGGTCATGGAAGGCAAGGGCGTCCTGTTCAAACGTTTCGCCGGCATTGACGTGTTCGACATCGAAGTGGACGCGGAAAGCCCTCAGGCCTTTATCGATACGGTGAAGCGCATCTCGCCCACCTTCGGCGGCATCAACCTGGAAGACATCAAGGCGCCGGAATGCTTCGAGATCGAGCGCGTGCTGATCGAGCAGTGCAATATTCCGGTGTTCCATGACGACCAGCACGGTACGGCCATCATCGCCGCCGCCGCCCTGATCAACGCGCTGGAAATTCAGCACAAGCGCATCGAGGATATCTCCATCGTCTGCATCGGTGCCGGTGCGGCGGGTGTTGCGACCCTGCGCCTGCTGGTGAATATGGGGGCGAAGAAAACCAACATGTATGTGCTGGACCGCAATGGCGTGATCCATTCCGGCCGCAGCGACCTGAACCAGTACAAGGCGGCATTTGCCCACGAAACCGACAAGCGCACCCTGGAAGATGCGCTGGCAGGGGCAGACGTGTTCATCGGTGTGTCCAGCGCCAATCTGCTCACTCCCGACATGCTGCGCCTGATGGCAGACAATCCCATCGTGTTTGCGCTGGCGAATCCCGATCCGGAAATCCGCCCGGAACTGGCCTACGCTACCCGCAGCGACGTCATCGTCGCCACCGGCCGCAGCGATTACCCGAACCAGGTCAACAACGTACTGGGTTTCCCCTACATTTTCCGCGGCGCCCTGGATGTGCGTGCCACGCGCATCAACGAGGAAATGAAAGTGGCGGCGGTGCGCGCCATCAGCCGTCTTGCCAAGGAGCCGGTGCCTGAAGTGGTGGAAGCGGCCTACGAAGGACAGCACCTGGAATTCGGCCGCGAGTACATCATTCCCAAGCCGATGGATCCCCGCTTGCTGGGCGCCGTGTCGGCGGCAGTGGCGCGGGCGGCGGTGGATTCCGGCGTGGCGACCCGTCCCTACCCCGCACATTATCCGCTGGAGACGCAGGCAGACATCCGCTACTACTGATGTCTGCTCAACCGGGCGGGAAACATTTTCCACAGTCAATAAAAAAGCCGACTCCGTACAGTCGGCTTTTTTGTGTCTGCAAGTGCGGGCGTGTCAGATAGTGTTAACGGGCCCTAGAACAGCGATTCGGGCATTTCACCGCTGGC
>JBMOPR010000807.1:0-5609 GCA_049323075.1 Pseudomonadota bacterium | reverse complement strand
TTCTAAAACAATTCACCCGCCCGTCATATTCATGAACCGCACGATCTGCGGTTCGTCTTCCAGATTGAAATGATGACGTTCAGGTTTCAGATCCATCGCCGCGACAATCGCCTGCCGCAGCACCGCATCATCCTCACTGCTGCGCAACACATCACGCAGATCGGCGGAATGTTCGTTGCCCAGACACAGCAGCAACCGCCCCTCCACCGTCACCCGCACCCGGTTGCAGTCGCCGCAGAAATTGTGGCTGTGGGGTGAGATGAAACCGATGCGGGAATCGCTGTCGCGGAAATGATAATAACGCGCGGGGCCGCCGCTGTTCTCCAGCGACGGTATCAATTCATGACGGGTGGCAATGATGTCGCGAATTTCGTGAGAGGGAATGAAGCATTCCTGGCGGCCGTGCTCCGAAATATGGCCCAGCGGCATTTCCTCGATAAAGGTCAGATCCACTTTCTGTGCACGGGCGAAATCCACCAGCGGCAGGATCTCATCGTCGTTGCGACCTTTCAGAATCACGGCGTTGAGTTTGGTGCGTTTGAAACCGGCCTGCTGCGCGGCGGCGATGCCGTTCAATACCTGCTGCAGATCGCCGGTGCGGGTGAGTTCGCGAAATTTATCAGGATCGAGACTGTCCAGGCTGATGTTGAGCCGTTTGATACCGGCAGCCTTCAGCGGTTGCGCCATATGCGCCAGTTGGGAACCGTTGGTGGTGAGCACCAGTTGCTCCAGGCCCGGCAGCTGACCCAGCTTTTCAACCAGTTTCAGGATGTCGCGCCGCACCAGCGGTTCGCCACCGGTCAGGCGGATTTTTTTCACGCCGAGCTGCACGAAAACACGGGCCACCCGGTACAGTTCTTCCAGCGACAGGATCTGGTTGCGCGGCAGGAAGGTCATTTCCTCCGCCATGCAGTACACGCAGCGAAAATCGCAGCGATCAGTGACCGACAGACGCACGTATTCCACCTTGCGTCCAAATTTGTCGACCAATGCTGGCGTGTTGCTCATGGTTTCAACCTGTCTGCTCAAATTGCCCCGTTACTTCTCATCCACTTTGGCGGCCTGCCAGCCGGCTTCCATTTGCGCCAGGGTCGCCTCGTCCAGCGAGATGCCCTGTTGCAGCAGCGCCTTTTCCAGTGAACGGAAACGGCGTTCGAATTTCTGGTTCACTTTCGTCATCACCATTTCCGCGTCCAGCTTGTAATGCCGCGCCAGATTCACGCAGCAGAACATCAGATCGCCCAGCTCGTCGGCAATTTTTTCCACCGGCGCCGCTTCCTGCATTTCCTGTTGCAGTTCACCCAGTTCTTCCTGGATTTTCTCCATTACCTTGAACGGATCTTCCCAGTCGAAGCCTTTCTTGGCAACCACAGTCTGGATCTTCTGGGCTCGCCGCAGCGGTGACGTGCTGGCAGGCACCTGATCCAGAATCGATTCACCCAGCTGCTTTTTCTCAGCCTTTTCCTGCAGTTTGATCGCGTCCCAGTTGGATTTTATCCGGGCTTCTCCGGCAGCATCCTGCGCCTGCTGGCCCGGCGCGATCCGGCTCGCCAGGGTTCCCTCGGGGAACACATGGGGATGCCGCCGCACCAGCTTTTCTTCCAGCACCCGCGCCACTGCATTGAAATCGAAGCGGTTTTCTTCCTGCGCCATCTGGCAGTAAAAAATCACCTGGAACAGCAAGTCACCCAGTTCTTCCTTGAGATGATCCAGATCGCCTTTTTCAATGGCATCAGCCACTTCATAGGCTTCCTCGATGGTGAAGGGCGCAATGGTGCCGTACGTCTGTTTTGCGTCCCAGGGGCAGCCGGTTTCCGGTTGCCGCAGGCGGGCCATCAAATAGCGGATGCGCTCGATGGGCGTGGCACTGGCAAGATCCATTTGCAGAATGTCTGACACCGACGCACTCATTTCAGTGACACTCATTATCAATGCCCCTGGTGCGAACGTTTCACTTCCACCACGTTCGGCAACTGGTTGATGCGCGCCAACACGTCGCCCAAGGCGGCCAGACTGTTGATTTCGATAGTTAACGCCATGCTGGCGGTATTGTCACTTCTGTCGGAGAGGGTATTGACAGCGGTGACGTTGACCCGCTCGCTCGCCAGCAACTGCGTGATATCGCGCAAAAGTCCTTGCCGGTCATAGGCTTTGATGAAAATATCCACGGGATAGAAATGCCCCGCCTCCGCCGACCAGCTGACGTCGACGATGCGATCGGCGTGCGATTCCATGAGCCGCGTCACTTCCTTGCAGTTCTTGCGGTGCACGGTGACGCCGCGTCCCACCGAAATGTAACCCACCACTTCGTCGCCCGGCACCGGTTTGCAGCAGCCGGCGATGGTGGTCATCAGATTGTCCACACCATTGATACTGAATTCCGAGGTGACCGGATTGATGCGGGGCCGACGGGTATCCAGCGGCAGCAGTTCCTGCTGGGGCTGATCGCCTTCCAGTGCCTGAATGCCGCTGAGCACCTGGCTCACCCGCACATCGCCGGCACCGACGGCCGCATACAGATCCTCGGCT
Organism: Pseudomonadota bacterium; assembly: GCA_049323075.1. Classification (GTDB taxonomy): domain Bacteria; phylum Pseudomonadota; class Gammaproteobacteria; order Pseudomonadales; family Ketobacteraceae; genus Ch67. Next base: position 3,080 of record JBMOPR010000807.1, on the reverse strand, counting down.
GTTCGCAATCCGAAGGTCTGCGCCAGCGGCTCCAGATTGATCTTGCCCACGTCCAGCCGCTTGAATTCCTTCTCCAGCACTTCGCGGCCGTCTTCGATATTGCGGCCACGATCCTGCTGCTTGAACCAGTGTACGACCTTGGCGCGGGCTCGGCTGGTGCCGATGAAACCCAGCGACGGTTGCAGCCAGTCACGGCTCGGACGCGCTTCGTTGCCTTTGAGAATTTCCACCTGCTCGCCGGTCTGCAGCTTGTAGTTCAGCGGCACGATGCGGCCATTCACTTTCGCGCCCCGGCAGCGGTGGCCCACTTCAGTATGCACGTGGTAGGCAAAATCCAGCGGCGTGGCACCGGCCGCCAGATCCACCACATGGCCGTCCGGCGTGAACACATACACGCGCTCGTCGATGATGTCTTCGCTGAATTGCGACAGCACGCTGCTGACCGCGGAATCGCCCAGTTCTTCCTGCCATTCCAGTACCTGCCGCAGCCAGGCGATCTTGTCGTCGTAGCTGTCGGTGCGACCGGTGCTGCCTTCCTTGTAGCGCCAGTGCGCGCACACGCCCAGTTCCGCTTCGTCGTGCATGTCCTGGGTACGGATCTGCACTTCCAGCACCTTGCCTTCCGGACCGAGCACCGCCGTATGCAGCGAGCGGTAACCGTTCTCTTTCGGCGTGGCAATGTAGTCGTCAAATTCCTTGGGGATGTGCTGCCACAGATTGTGCGCAACGCCCAGCGCGGCATAACAATCGCGGATTTCCGGCACCAGCACCCGCACGGCGCGAATATCGTAGACCTGATAAAAGTCGATATTCTTGCGCTTCATTTTGCGCCAGATGCTGTAGATGTGTTTGGCACGGCCGCTGATCTCGGCTTCAATCCCCACCCGCGCCAGCGCGTCATGAATCTGCTTCACCACATTGCGGATGTAGTTGTCGCGGTCCATGCGCTTTTCATCCAGCAGCTTGGCGATGCGCATGTAGGCTTCGGGTTGCAGGTAACGGAAGGACAGATCCTCCAGCTCCCACTTCAAGTGACCGATGCCCAGCCGGTGCGCCAGCGGCGCGTAGATATCGAAAACCTCGCGGGCCACTTTCTGCTTTTTGTCTTCCGGCGCGGTTTTCACCGCGCGAATCGCGCAGGTCCGTTCCGCCAGCTTGATCAGGGCGACGCGCACGTCATCCACCATCGCCACCAGCATTTTGCGCAGGTTGTCGAGCTGATCGGTGGCCTGGCCCAGCACCACTTTCTTCTCGGGATTCATCACGGCGGCAATCGCCGCCATCCGCAGCACGCCTTCGATCAGCTTGGCGATACCGGTGCCCGCCATGCGGCTGACATTTTCCAGCGTGGTCTGGCGTTCACGCACGGCGCGGTAAATCACGGCCGCCTTGAGCGAATCCGTATCCATGCGCAGATCGGCGAGGATTTCCACCATTTCCAGACCGGTCATGAAACTGCTGGCGGAATCCGCCCAAACATTCTGGGAATTGGGGGTCTTGTTTTTCAGATCGCGGCTGTATTCCGCCAGCTGCAACAGACCTTCCTCGTCGGTGATTTCGACTTTTTCTTTCAGGTGCTCGATCCACGCCCGCAGATCGATGCTGCCGTCTTCCCGAACCACCGGATTGTTGCGTACTGTCACCATTGATGTTTATTCCGGTTCAAATACTGCAATGGATTCCACATGGGTAGTGTGCGGGAACATGTCCATCACACCGGCCTTCAGCAGTTGGTAGCCCTGCTTCTTCAATTCGCCTGCATCGCGCGCCAGCGTAGCGGGATTGCAGGATACGTAAACGATGCGTTTCGGCCTGAACACCGTCATCTTGCTGACAATCTCCAGTGCACCGGAACGCGGCGGGTCGATCAGGATCTTGTCGAAACCACCGTGGGCCCAGGGCTGGCCCTCGAACGGCTTGGTCAGATCGGCGCCGAAAAATTCCACGTTGGTCAGATGATTGGCCGCTGCATTTTCACGGCCGCGCACCACCATCGCCTCATCACCTTCCACCCCCACCACCTGTGCAGACTTCGTCGCCAATGGCAGGGTAAAGTTCCCCAGGCCGCAGAACAGATCCAGAATGCGCTCGCCGGGTTGCGGATCGAGAAATTCGATCGCCTGCTTCACCATCTGCCGATTGATCACCGGATTCACCTGGGTGAAATCCGTGGGATGGAATTGCAGGGTCAGGCCGAAATCCTCCAGCTTGTAGTGCAGGCGCAGATCGTTATCGGCCGGCCAGACCTTGTGAATACTGTCAGGGCCGGCGGGCTGCAGATAGAGGTGAAACTGCCGCTGCTGGCAAAACTGCACCAGCGTCTCCAGATCGGCCGGCGGCAATGGCTGCATGTGGCGCACCACCAGCGCGGTGGCATCATCGCCCTGGGCCACTTCAATCTGCGGAATCTGCAAACGCTGCTGCAGGGATTCGATCAGTTGCCGGAATTCGGGAAACGCCAGCCCAACTTCGGGCACCAGCACGTGGCACTGTTCGATCTCGGCCAGGAACGCGCTGTTTTTCTCGCGAAAACCCACCAGCGCGCGGCCCTTTTTTTCCACATATTTCGCACCCAGACGCGCCTTGCGCCGATAACCGAACTCCGGCCCGGTCATGGGTGGCAGCAATTCCTGCGGCTGCAGATCGCCAAAATGCCTGAGCTGGTCCAGCAGGATATTCTGCTTCATGGCAATCTGGGCAGATGAACTCATGTGCTGCAGGCTGCACCCGCCGCAGACCGCCGCTGCAGAGCAGCGCGGTTCAACCCGGTCCGGCGATGATTCCAGCACCTCGATCGCGCGGGCTTCATCAAATTTGCCATGGCATTGGGTGTAGCGCATGACGACTTTTTCCCCCAGCAGCGCGCCGTCCACGAACACGGCTTTGCCGTTGATGCGGCCGACGCCACGGCCATCGTGGGCCAGGGAGTCGATGTTGATTTCCACCGCCTGTTGCGGGACTGGGGGCTTGCGATGTCTTCTTGGCATTGGATGTGACTGCTATTTAAGAAAGTGGCACAGAAGTTTGATGAGGCCGGAGCGTTGGCTTGTGCTTTTCAGGAACGTCAGCGGCCATGGATG